>NZ_JAFAGS010000036.1 GCF_019237635.1 Pluralibacter sp. | reverse complement strand
TGATGGATATGCTGCTGGCCAAAAAGCGTTCGGAAGACCGCCGTAACTGGCTGCAGGAAAAAGGCGATATGGCGGATCTGGAAGCCTGATCCCGCATCAGCTATTTATATAATCAATAAGCGGGGCATGTATTATTCCCCCGCTTTTTTTATTTCATCTGAAGACAAAAGAGAACAAGCCCTTTCTTGCCGCGTTTACTCATTTCATTTTTCTTGTTTCATAAAATTCAAAACTGAAACGCCTTTTTGTTTTTATGTTTTATCTCACAGAATGCCCTCTGGATTTCCTTCATATTGAACCCCGGCAAGCGTTTTTTTTGTTTACGATGCGGCGTGGGGAAATGACCTCGGTATATTCCATACCGCCATAATAATACCTGGAAACGGAGTGGTTTTATGCTGAAGAACAAACTCGTATTTAGCCTGATATCGCTGTCCTTATTAATGGGTAGCACTGCCGCGATGGCGAAAACCGTTTTTATTGCCTCTGACGTGCACCCGGCAGATTACCCTACAACGGCTGCGGTTATTCATATGGGGGAAAAACTCAGTCAGCAGACCGACGGGCGTTTATCTATTAAAATGTACCCTAATGGACAAATGGGGGATGAGGGCGCCACGCTTGAAAAAACGCGAGCCGGCGCGATTGATGTGCTCCGTGTTTCTATGGCGCCTGTCGGCGGTATTTTGCCGGAAGTCAGCGTGTTTAATATGCCGTTTGTGTTTCGTGATGCAGAGCATCAGCATCATGTTCTGGACGGAAAGATTGGCGACGGTCTGGCGCAGAAAATTACCGACAGTAATCTCGGGCTGGTGTTCCTCGGCTGGATGGATGCGGGCTCCCGTAGTCTGATTACCAAGAAACCCGTCGCCACCCTTGCCGACCTCTCTGGCGTGAAGATCCGCTTGCAGAATAACCCCATCGGCCTGGATTCCTTTAAAGCAATGGGCGCTAATCCGGTCGTGTTGCCGGTGGGCGACGTTTTTGCCAGCCTGCAAACCGGCGTTATTGATGCAGCGGAAAATAATGAGCCGACGTTTGATACTGAAAACTACGCGGTGGCGGGAACAAAGTATTTCGATATGACGGAGCACTTCATGATCCCCGAAGTGCTCGCATTCTCTAAAAAGAAATGGAACAAACTGTCTGCTGACGATCAGGCGTTAATAATGAAGCTGGCCAAAGAGGCTCAGGCGGAAGAGCGTGTGCTGTGGACGCAATACGTCGATAAATCGGTGAGTAAGCTGCAATCGCAGGGCGTGAAATTTATCAAAGTCGATAAACAACCGTTTGTGGATGCGACGGCGCCCGTTCGCGAAAAATACGGTAAGCAATTCGGTTCATTAATGCAGGAAATTCAGGACACGCAATAACACATCCCCGGCAGATAAGCACCGCGCTAATCTGCCGTCCTCAGGAGACGATGATGAAGAATAACTATATCCGGGTTATGGATGTGGTGTACCGGATTTGTATCTGGTTATCAGGGATGAGTTTGTTATTTATGACCTTTATTTATCTGGTTGGTATATATGCGCGCTTTCGCCCGGATTTTCCCGGCTGGCTTGGTTTTTTACCGCATGCCTCGACCAGTTGGCCGGAGCCGTTATCGCAAATATGCATGATCACCTTCTCGTTTGTCGGCGCCGCTGCCGCCTACCGGGCAGGGGGACATATCGCGATAACGATGCTGGTCGATAATATCTCTCCCGCCGCCAGAAAAGGTGTTCAGTTCTTCGTGGATATCGCCATGCTGGTCACCTGCCTGTTTATCATCCACTGGGGGGTGACGGGATGCATGGATGCCTGGGATGATATCGTACCCTCGCTGCCTTTCCTCACCTCCGGGATAACCCATTTGCCCGTGCCGTTGGGTTCTTTTTTCACCCTGCTGTTTGTGCTTGAGAAGCTTCTCTTCGGTTCACAGTCCCATCGTGAACTGGTGCAATTTGGTTCCGCAAAAGCGGGTCACTGAGGACATGTGAAATGGATATGACGTTGCTCGTGTTTCTGGTGACCTTCGTGGTGTTAATGGCGCTGGGAATGCCGGTGGCTTACGCGGTGGGGTTAACTGCCGTGGTGGTCACCGCTTTTGCTGATTTTTCGCTGGATGGCCTGATTATTACCATCTTCCATAGCACCGATAACGTGAACCTGCTAACCATTCCGTTTTTTGTGTTTGCAGGCGCCATTATGGCCGAAGGCGGGATGGCGAGGCGGTTGGTGGATTTTGCCGGGCTTTTCGTCGGCTGGATACGCGGCGGGCTGGCGCTGGTGAATATTCTGGCATCAACGCTGTTTGGCGCTATTTCGGGTTCATCTGTCGCCGATACGGCCTCGATAGGCTCGGTATTAATTCCGGAAATGGAGCGTAAAGGGTATCCGCGTTCGTTTGGCGCCGTACTTACCGCCAGCGCGTCGGTGCAGGCGATTCTGGTTCCTCCGAGTCATAACTCGGTGCTGTTCGCTATCGTGGCCAATACGGCGGCAGTGACGATCCCGGCAATGTTTCTGGCGGGGATCATCCCGACGCTGGTGCTGTGCGGGACGCTGGTCGTACTGTGTCTTCTTTCCGCGCGCAAAAACAATTACCCCAAGGAGCAACGCCTTGAACTTCGTCGTCAGATTAAAATTGCAACGGATGCAATCTGGGGGCTTATTACGATTGTGATCATCTCCGGAGGCATTCTCTCCGGCTTCTTTACGCCGACGGAATCCGGGGCGATCGCCTGCGTGTGGGCGATGTTCGTCACCTTCTTCGTCTATCGCGAATATAAGCTCAAGGATTTCCCAAAGCTGATTCACCGGACGATTAAGACCGTGACGATGGTGATGGTGCTTATCGCGTTTGCGGCGGCGTTTGGCTCGGTGATGATGCTGGTGGGGATCCCGCAGCAAATCACGTCCGCGCTGCTGTCGTTGTCGGATAATAAATACATCATTCTGATGATCATCAACATCATGCTGCTGCTGTTGGGACTGCTGATGGATATGGCGCCATTGATCCTTATCCTGACGCCGATTTTACTGCCGGTGGTCACGAAGGTGGGGATTGATCCGGTGCATTTCGGCATCATCATGATGACCAATCTGGGGATTGGCTTAATTACCCCGCCGGTCGGGTCGGTATTGTTTGTCGCCAGCGCGGTCAGCGGGTTGAAGGTGGAGCAGGTGGTCAAATCAATGATGCCGTTTTATCTGGCGCTGTTTTTAGTGCTGATGGCCGTGACCTACATGCCTGTGCTTTCGTTGTGGCTGCCGACGACGTTCCGTTAGCGGTGATTCCCCCTCTTCGGACCGTATAGGGACGAGAGGGGGAACAAATGTCACGCTATCACCGATCGCGCTCGGCCATGTGTCGAGGCGCGGTGCTGAACGCGCTGTTGCAGTTGGAGGCCGCCGAGGTGCTGCAAAGCCCCTGACCGTAGACATGGGCGATGTCGCCATCATTTTCATCACCGGAAAACTGGCTGATCGTGGCGCGCTGAACCTTCTGTTCGGAGCCCGATGACTCCGCTAACGGTTTTTCCTGATACGCCAGCGCACTGGTAGAACACAGCGCAATGGCTAACGCAAACGCAATGTGAGTTTTCATGTTGAGTAATCCCAAACGGATGGGGGGCACCATGAAAGTATCAGTTGCCGGGAAATTTGCCACAACGGGGCATCAACACTCATCTTTTGTTACTAAAAAACAGGCGGCCAGGGGAAGCCGGGGAAACGCAGACCCTCTCCAGACGGAGAGGGTAAGGGGGACAGCGGGGTTAAACGCCCTGTTCCAGAATGCGGATGTGGCTTTCCAGCATGTTGCCTTTAACGTCTTCGCTCCACGCCTTCATGTGCGCGGTTTGCAGGTGGGCTTCAAGGTGCGCCACGGTTTCCCATTGCTCGACCATCACGATAGAGTCCGGCGCCGTAGCCTGGAAACTGACGCCAGCGGGATGATCCACCATCGGCACGTAGCCGTGGCAGCCTTCTTCCCTGAGGACGGTCGGGATAATTTTGGCAAACGCCTCCAGAACGGCCTGGCGATGGTGCTGGCCCGGACGGGTACGAATCTCAGCAATCACAGTTAACATGGTTAAACTCCTTCTTTGAACCTGACAGGCCAAGCCTGTATCCAGCTAACCAGTTAAGCAAAAATCGCGGCAAGATGCTTGCGATATTCTTCAGCATAGTGCGGGACGTTCGGCATTTTTATCACGTCGTTAGCGATAAAGGTCGCCAGCGGTTCCATCCCGAGGAACTGGTTGGCTTTATGGAACGGCAGATAAACGCCGTCAACGCCCACGCCGTGGAAGAACTGGTCTTTTTCGGTGAAGGCTTCCATCGGCGCGTTCCAGGTCAGCGACAGCATATATTTTTTACCCTGGATCAGACCGCCGGAGCCGTATTTTTTGCGGGTGTCGGTGCGGGTGCGGCCATCGCTGGCGTACAGCGAACCGTGACCAGCGGTAAAGACATCGTCGATGTATTTTTTCACGGTCCACGGCGCGCCCATCCACCAGCCCGGCATCTGCCAGATAACCGTCTGGGCCCACAGGAAGTTCTGTACCTGCTGTTCGACATCGTAATCGCCGTCGGCGCGCACGACGCGGACGTCATGCCCGACGTCGCGCAGATAGCTCTGTGCGACCTCCGTCATGGTGTCGTTGAGTTGACCGTTGGAGTGACCAAATTTTTTACCACCGTTGATGATCAGAATAGTGCTCATAATGAGTCCTTAGCAAAAATGACGTTTGCAGCATGTTAACGCTGACGTCACAGCGGAGAAATGAGCAAAATGTGCAAAGTCTTTTGCTGTAGGAGCAATAATTCCGTCACCAACTGAGGGTCGCGATAAATCCGCCTTCCGGGGCGTTGCCGAACGTCACTGTCATCTGGTGCAGCGTGGCGATGCGCCGGACAATAGACAGCCCCAGGCCGCTGCCTGGCGCATCCTGACCGGGCGGACGGTAGAAGCGTTCGCCAATGCGGGCGAGCGCCTCGGCGCTGATGCCCGGCCCGTTGTCGCGCACCGTGAACTGGCGGGCGTCGAGGGTGACGTCGACCTGGCGGCCCGGCGGGCTGTAGCGAATGGCGTTATCGAGCAGATTACGTACCAGCAGGCTTAGCAGCAGCGGCTGACCGCGGCGCATCACGTCGGCGGCGTTGAGGTGCAGACGCACATCAATACCCGCCTGCTGCGCCGGATGGTAGATATCCATCACCGCTGATTGCAGCAGGTCCGCCAGCGGAACCTGTTCAACGTCGTCGAGTTGCGAGAGCGAATCAAGGCGCGATAAGGTCAGCAACTGCTCCACAAGGCGCGCTGCGCGGTCTATCCCGGCATGCAGCTGGGAGAGCGCCTTCTCGCGGCTTTCCGGGTCATCTATCGACAACTGCGCCACTTCGGTTTGCACCTTCAGCGCGGTCAGCGGGCTTCTCAGTTCATGAGCCGCATCGGAGGTAAAGCGCCGTTCGCGCACCATCATTTCATGCGAGCGGGCGAACAGCTGGTTCAACGCATCGACCAGCGGTCGCACCTCGCCGGGGACTCCGTGGGTGCTGAGCGGCTCCGCAGCCTCTGGCGAACGGTTGCGCAGGGTGCGGGTGAGCTTTTTCAGCGGCGCCAGCTCGCGGCTTAACAGCACAATCAGCAGGATAAACATCAGCGGCAGCGCCACCAGCCACGGCGTCAGCTGGGAGGTGACGATATCGAATGCCATCCCCTGACGGTAATCCCACTCCTGGCCGACGACAATCCGGTATTTGCCGTCGGTAGTGGTGAGCCATAAAAAGCGCCAGGGGTCATCGTCGCCGTCCAGCGAGCCGTTTTCATAGCCGTCACGGTGATAGTTGTAAGGAATATCCTGCCCGTTTTCGCCGTCATGCAGCACTTTGCGGCCATTCGTGGTGAAGATGGCGAAGGCGAGGGCGTCATCGTCGAGATGCCCGTGCTTGAATTTCTGTTGGGTACGCACCGGCAGCGAGGTGGGAACGCGCAGGTCGTTAAAGTCCATTGCGCTCAGACGTTTGGCGAACAGCATCTGCTGGGTGTCGAACAGTTTGTCGAGCTTATGGGTGGTCTGCTGCCAGGCGATATAGCTCGCGCAGATCCAGGCGACCAGCGTCAGCAGCAGAAACAGCAGGGTCAGGCGCAGGCGTAGGCTAAGGTGGCGAAAGACACTCATGCTTCACCCAGCGTGTAGCCGATGCCATGAACGGTACGGATAAAGTCGCTGCCGAGCTTGCGGCGCAGATGGTGCACGTGAACCTCCACGGCGTTGCTGGAGACGTCGTCATCCCAGCTATAGAGCTTTTCTTCAATCAGCTTGCGCGGTAGCACCCGTCCGGCGTTGCGCATGAGCAGCTCCAGCAGGGCGAACTCTTTAGGCTTAAGCGACAGCGGCGCGCCGTCGAACGTCGCGGTCAGGCTGTCCGGGTTCAGTGTTACCTTGCCGTGCTGCAGGGCGTTGGTGGCCTGACCGTGCACCCGGCGGATAAGCGCTTCGAGGCGCGCGGCGACTTCAATCAGGGCGAAGGGTTTGCACAGGTAGTCGTCGGCGCCCAGTCGCAACCCCTCTACCCGCTGGGCCAGCGCGTCGCGCGCGGTCAGGATAAGCACCGGCTCCTGGCGGCCCTGAGCGCGCCAGGCGCGCAGGATATCCAGCCCGTCGATGCCTGGCAGGGTGAGGTCGAGGATAACGGCGTCATAAGGGGCGGCGAGCAGCGCCGCTTTTCCCTCCTCGCCGCGGGTGAACCAGTCGAGGGTAAAGCCCATTTTCACCAGCCCGGCCCGCAGGCCGTCGCCGATCAGTTTGTCATCTTCTATGAGTAAAATTCGCATCCTTAGCCCTTAAATGCGGCCCGTTTACGGTCAGTAAAGCGTTGTGGACAGCGGCTGTACAGCAAAAAATTATCTTTTTTACCCTTAAGAAGTCGTTAAGTTTTATCCTGTGTAATGGCTTCGAATTACGATAAAGGGAGAACATTTTTATGAAAAAATACGCAGCCATTGCCGCTATCATTGCTATCGTTTCCGCACCGGCGTTTGCCGCTAATACGCAGGGCGGTTTTACCGGCCCGACGGCAACCGCGTCAGCCAGCCAGACGCCAACGCAGAGCGGCGGCTTTGTGGATGCCAATGCTAACCTGACCACCGCGGCAAAGGTCAAAGAGATGAAGGACGACAGCTGGGTTAAGCTGCGCGGCAACATCGTTGAGCGTCTCTCTGATGATCGTTACCTGTTCCGCGATGCCAGCGGCACGGTGAACGTGGAGATCGACCACAAGCGCTGGAACGGGCTGACCGTCTCCCCGCAGGACAAAGTCGAACTGCAAGGTAAAGTCGACAAAGAGTGGGGTGATTTTGAAGTCGACGTGAAGCAAATCAGCAAAATCAGCCAGTAATCCTCACGGTCATCGCTTTCTGGCGACAGCGCGTTACAGTGGCAAAGGTTCCAGAACACGCGCTACAGACCGATATTTACCTTCCTCTGAAGTAAATCCCCGCACCGCCGGACATCCGGCGGTCGCCCTGTGACTCCGCCCGTCAGATAGGGTATTATCGCCCGAAGTTTGCTGTCTGCACCTCTACGGCGCACAGATTGAGGAATCAGAATTAATGAGCGATATGGCAGAGCGCCTTGCGCTGCATGAGTTTACGGAAAAAGCGTACCTTGACTACTCCATGTACGTCATCATGGACCGCGCCTTGCCGTTTATCGGCGATGGCCTGAAACCGGTACAGCGCCGCATCGTTTATGCGATGTCCGAGCTGGGGCTGAGCGCCAGCGCAAAATTCAAAAAATCCGCCCGTACCGTCGGCGATGTGCTGGGTAAATACCACCCGCACGGCGACAGCGCCTGCTATGAAGCGATGGTGCTGATGGCGCAGCCGTTCTCGTACCGTTATCCGCTGGTCGATGGCCAGGGGAACTGGGGGGCGCCGGATGATCCGAAATCGTTCGCTGCGATGCGTTATACCGAATCCCGCCTGTCGAAGTATGCCGATGTGCTGCTGGGCGAGCTGGGTCAGGGAACCGTTGACTGGGTGCCGAACTTTGACGGTACGATGCAGGAGCCGAAAATGCTGCCTGCGCGCCTGCCCAATATTCTGTTGAACGGCACGACCGGTATCGCGGTCGGGATGGCGACCGATATTCCTCCGCACAACGTGCGCGAAGTGGCGCACGCGGCGATCACGCTTATCGATAAACCGGGCACCACGCTGGACGAGGTGCTGGACATCGTTCAGGGGCCGGATTACCCGACCGAAGCGGAAATCATCACCTCCCGCGCTGAAATTCGCAAAATCTACCAGAACGGCCGCGGCTCGGTACGTATGCGCGCCGTGTGGACGAAAGAAGACGGCGCGGTGGTGATTACCGCGCTGCCGCATCAGGTTTCCGGCGCCCGCGTGCTGGAGCAAATCGCCGCGCAGATGCGCAATAAAAAGCTGCCGATGGTCGATGACCTGCGAGACGAGTCCGATCACGAAAACCCGACCCGTCTGGTTATCGTGCCGCGCTCCAACCGTGTGGATATGGAGCAGGTGATGAACCACCTGTTCGCCACGACCGATCTGGAAAAGAGCTACCGTATCAATCTCAACATGATTGGTCTGGACGGTCGTCCGTCGGTGAAAAACCTGCTGGAGATCCTCACCGAGTGGCTGGCGTTCCGCCGCGACACGGTGCGCCGTCGTCTGAACTATCGTCTGGAGAAAGTGCTCAAGCGCCTGCATATCCTTGAAGGTTTGCTGGTGGCGTTTCTCAATATCGACGAGGTTATCCATATCATCCGCACCGAGGATGAGCCGAAGCCGGTGCTGATGTCGCGTTTTGGCATCAGCGAAACCCAGGCCGAAGCGATCCTTGAGCTCAAACTGCGCCATCTCGCCAAACTGGAAGAGATGAAGATCCGCGGCGAGCAGAGCGACCTCGAAAAAGAGCGCGATCAGATTCAGGCCATTCTTGCCTCCGAGCGCAAGATGAACAACCTGCTGAAGAAAGAGTTGCAGGCCGACGCCGAGGCGTTTGGCGACGATCGCCGCTCGCCGCTGCACGAGCGTGAAGAAGCGAAGGCGATGAACGAGCACGACATGCTGCCGTCAGAGCCGGTGACCATTGTGCTGTCGCAGATGAGCTGGGTGCGCAGCGCCAAAGGTCACGATATTGACGCCAAAGGACTGAGCTACAAAGCGGGCGACAGCTTCCAGGCGTCAGTGAAAGGCAAGAGCAACCAGCCGGTGGTGTTTATTGACTCCACGGGCCGCAGTTACGCTATTGACCCGATCACGCTGCCGTCCGCCCGTGGGCAGGGCGAGCCGCTGACCGGCAAGCTGACGCTGCCGCCGGGGGCGTCGGTCGACCATATGCTGATGGAAGGCGATGAGCAGAAACTGCTGCTGGCCTCCGACGCCGGTTATGGTTTTGTCTGCACCTTCAACGACCTGGTGGCGCGCAACCGCGCCGGTAAGGCGCTGATTACGCTGCCGGAAAATGCGCGCGTGATGCCGCCGCTGGTGATTGAAGACGAGTCTGACATGCTGCTGGCGATCACCCACGCGGGCCGTATGCTGATGTTCCCGGTGAGCGATCTGCCGCAACTGTCGAAAGGCAAGGGCAACAAGATAATCGGTATTCCGTCCGCTGAGGCGGCGAAGGGCGACGACGGCCTGGCGCACCTTTATATTCTGCCGCCGCAGAGCACGCTGACGATTCACGTCGGTAAGCGCAAGATCAAGCTGCGTCCGGAAGAGCTACAGAAGGTGACCGGTGAACGGGGTCGCCGGGGTACACTGATGCGCGGTCTGCAAAAAATTGACCGCGTAGAGATTGATTCGCCGCGAAACGCCAGCGCTGGGGATAGCGAAGCGTAATGTCATCGCCCCGTCGCAGTGGCGGGGCAATGAAAATTTGCGGCAAAACCGTTGTTAATTCGTGCGTTGCGATTAACATACCCTTTTCAGGGATCTGCAAGTCACACACCCCTGTCCGGTATATAATTCTAAACGGTTAGGGTTTTTGAGGTAGCTATGCTATTGATTTTTCGCGCAATTATAGTTGTCATTTACTGCATTCTGGTATGTATTTTTGGCAGCATCTACTGTCTGTTTAGCCCACGTAATCCAAAGCACGTTGCAACATTTGGCCATATGTTTGGCCGACTGGCGCCGGTTTTCGGCCTGAAGGTCGAAAAGCGCATACCGGTTGAAGCGGACAGTTTTGGCAATGCCATTTATATCGCTAATCATCAGAACAACTACGATATGGTGACGGCATCCAATATCGTGTTACCGCCGACGGTGACCGTCGGAAAAAAGAGCCTGGCGTGGATTCCGTTTTTTGGTCAGCTGTACTGGTTGACGGGTAATCTGTTGATTGATCGCAACAATCGCGCTAAGGCGCACAGCACGATTTCCCAGGTAGTGAAAGCGTTTAAAAAGCGCAAAATTTCTTTTTGGATGTTCCCGGAAGGTACTCGCAGCCGAGGCCGTGGTTTACTGCCGTTCAAAACCGGCGCCTTTCATGCCGCGATTGCGGCAGGCGTGCCGATTATTCCTGTGTGCGTTTCCAATACATCGAATAAAATTAATCTCAATCGTCTGAATAACGGTTTGGTTATCGTGGAAATGCTGCCGCCGGTGGATACCAGCGCGTGGGGCAAAGATCAGGTTCGGGAGCTGGCGGCGCACTGCCGCGAGCTGATGGCTGCCCGCATTGATGAACTGAATAAAGAAGTCGCCGCACGTGAAGCGGCGGGAAATAAATAGCTATATCTACGGGGAAAGGTTTCCCTTTGCATCGTTGTTAGTCATGGAGTTTATATGTCACTCAGTCGGCGTCAGTTTATTCAGGCATCAGGGATTGCGCTGTGCGCAGGTGCGGTGCCGCTGAGGGCGAATGCGGCCGGGCAGCAGCAGCCTCTGCCGGTCCCACCGCTGCTGGAATCCCGCCGTGGACAGCCCCTGTTTCTGACCCTGCAACGTGCGCACTGGTCGTTTACGCCAGGCACCCGCGCGCCGGTGTGGGGCGTTAACGGCCGCTATCTTGGCCCGACCATCCGCGTCTGGAATGGTGATGACGTCAAGATGATTTACAGCAATCGCCTGACGGACAATGTGGCCATGACCGTTCGCGGCTTGCAGGTGCCGGGGCCATTGATTGGCGGCGCGGCGCGCATGATGTCGCCCAACGCCGATTGGGCGCCGGTGCTGCCTGTTCGCCAAAGCGCGGCGACCCTCTGGTACCAGGCGAACACCCCAAACCATATGGCGCAGCAGGTCTATAACGGCCTGGCGGGCATGTGGCTGGTGGAGGATGACGTCAGTAAATCGTTACCGATCCCCAATCACTACGGCGTGGACGATTTCCCGGTCATTATCCAGGATAAGCGGCTGGATAACTTCGGCACCCCGGAATACAGCGAGCCCGGCAGCGGCGGCTTCGTTGGTGATACCCTGCTGGTCAACGGCGTACAGGGGCCTTATGTCGAGGTTTCCCGCGGTTGGGTGCGCCTGCGCCTGCTGAACGCCTCCAACTCGCGTCGCTACCAGTTGCAAATCAGCGATGGCCGCGCGCTGCACGTTATCTCCGGCGATCAGGGCTTCCTGCCCGCACCGGTATCGGTGAAACAGCTGTCGCTGGCGCCGGGCGAGCGCCGTGAAATCCTGGTGGACATGACCAACGGCGATGAGGTGTCGATTACCTGCGGCGAAGCGGCCAGTATTGTTGACCGGATCCGTGGGTTCTTTGAACCTTCCAGCATTCTGATCTCCACGCTGGTGCTGACGCTGCGACCGACCGGCCTGCTGCCGCTGGTCACGGACAGCCTGCCGACGCGCCTGCTGCCGACAGAAATTATGACCGGCACGCCGATCCGCAGCCGCGATTTCACTCTCGGCGACGATCCGGGCATCAACGGTCAGTTGTGGGATCCGCAGCGTATTGACGTCACCGCCCAGCAGGGGAGCTGGGAACGCTGGACGGTGCGTGCCGACCGGCCGCAGTCGTTCCACATCGAAGGCGTGATGTTCCAGGTGCGCAACGTCAACGGCGCGATGCCGTTCCCGGAAGACCGGGGCTGGAAAGATACCGTCTGGGTCGATGGGCAGGTTGAGCTGCTGGTCTATTACGGACAGCCTTCCTGGCCGCACTTCCCGTTCCAGTTCATGAGCCAGACGCTTGAACTGGCTGACCGCGGTTCGATGGGTCAGATGCTGGTGAACCCGGCGCCGTAATCATTCCCCCCTCACTCCGCTGGCGTGAGGGGAAAACCCAGAACATATCCCTTCATTTCCCGCATTGATCCAGCGTATAATCCACGCCCTTTGATTATTTTTTCTTCGGAAGCATTATGAGCGCAATTTCCCTGATCCAGCCGGATCGCGACCTTTTCTCCTGGCCCCAGTACTGGGCGGCCTGCTTCGGCCCGGCGCCGTTCTTACCGATGTCGCGGGAGGAGATGGACAGGCTCGGTTGGGACAGTTGCGACATTATCCTCGTCACTGGCGACGCCTATGTCGATCACCCCAGCTTCGGCATGGCTATCTGCGGGCGTATGCTCGAATCCCAGGGATTCCGCGTCGGCATCATTGCGCAGCCGGACTGGAACAGCAAAGACGACTTTATGCGCCTGGGCAAACCGAACCTGTTTTTCGGCGTGACGGCGGGCAACATGGATTCCATGATCAACCGCTACACCGCAGACCGCAAGCTGCGCCATGACGACGCGTATACCCCGGATAACGTCGCCGGCAAACGCCCGGACCGCGCAACCCTGGTCTACACCCAGCGCTGTAAAGAAGCCTGGAAGGACGTGCCGGTGATTCTTGGCGGAATTGAAGCGAGCCTGCGCCGTACCGCGCATTATGACTACTGGTCCGATACCGTGCGCCGTTCGGTGCTGGTGGACTCCAAAGCCGATATGCTGATTTTCGGCAACGGCGAGCGTCCGCTGGTGGAAGTGGCGCACCGTTTGTCGCAGGGCGAGCCGGTCGCGCAGATCCGCGATGTGCGCAATACCGCGATCATGGTTAAAGAAGCGTTGCCGGGCTGGAGCGGCGTGGATTCTCGCATCATTGATATGCCGGGTAAAATCGACCCTATCCCGCATCCGTACGGTGAAGATCTGCCGTGTGCGGATAACAAACCCGTCGCGCCGAAGAAAGCCGAGGCAAAAGCCATCGTCGTTCAACCGCCACGTCCAAAACCGTGGGAGAAAACGTACGTGTTGCTGCCGTCCTTTGAGAAGGTAAAAGCTGACAAGGTGCTTTACGCCCACGCTTCTCGTATTTTGCACCATGAAACTAACCCAGGCTGCGCCCGTGCGCTGATGCAAAAGCACGGCGAGCGCTTTATCTGGATAAACCCGCCGGCGATTCCGCTTTCTACCGAAGAGATGGACAGCGTCTTTGCGCTGCCCTACAAACGTGTGCCGCACCCGGCGTATGGCCAGAGTCGCATTCCGGCCTATGAGATGATCCGCTTTTCGATCAACATCATGCGCGGCTGCTTCGGAGGTTGTTCCTTCTGTTCGATCACCGAGCATGAAGGCCGTATTATTCAGAGCCGCTCCGAAGATTCTATCATCAACGAGATCGAAGCTATTCGCGACACAGTGCCCGGTTTTACTGGCGTGATTTCGGATCTTGGCGGCCCGACGGCCAATATGTACATGCTGCGCTGCAAGTCACCGCGTGCGGAGCAGACCTGCCGTCGTCTGTCGTGCGTCTATCCGGATATCTGCCAGCATATGGACACCAACCATACGCCTACGATCAACCTCTATCGTCGCGCCCGCGATCTGAAAGGTATCAAGAAGATCCTGATTGCTTCCGGCGTGCGTTACGACATCGCGGTGGAAGATCCGCGCTACATCAAAGAGCTGGCGACGCACCATGTCGGCGGCTACCTGAAGATTGCCCCGGAGCATACCGAAGAAGGCCCGCTGTCGAAGATGATGAAGCCGGGGATGGGCAGCTACGATCGCTTTAAGCAACTGTTCGATACCTTCTCGAAACAGGCGGGTAAAGAGCAGTATCTGATCCCGTACTTTATCTCGGCGCACCCGGGGACGCGTGACGAAGATATGGTCAACCTGGCGCTGTGGCTCAAGCGTCACCGTTTCCGCCTCGACCAGGTGCAGAACTTCTACCCGTCGCCGCTGGCGAACTCGACGACCATGTATTACACCGGCAAGAACCCGCTCGGTAAGATTGGGTATAAGAGTGAAGATGTGGTGGTGCCGAAGGGCGATAAGCAGCGTCGTCTGCACAAAGCGCTGCTGCGCTACCATGACCCGGCCAACTGGCCGCTGATTCGTCAGGCGCTGGAAGATATGGGCAAAAAGCATCTGATAGGTTCGCGCCGCGACTGCCTGGTGCCTGCGCCGACGCTGGAGGAAATGCGTGAAGCGCGTCGTCAGAACCGCAATACACGCCCGGCGTTGACCAAACATACGCCGATTCAGCATCAGCGTCGTAACGGCGCCGCGGCGCCTGCGCGCGCGAATACGAAAAAGAAAGCGTAACCTGCCTTAGCGTGTCCGCTCGCGGGCGCTTAATGCGCCTGCGAGTGGCTTTCCGTGATGACGATGCGCGCCAGATGTTGGATCAGGCTGCCTTTCTGCGGATCGATATAGTCGTCAATCAGCCAGCGACCGCCCATGTTCACCAGATCGATATCCTGTGTTTTCTCATCGCCATTGGCGAGGGTAAATCGGGCATGCACCCGGGTTCTGCCGCCGCTTTCCGCTTTGGTCTGCACTTCTTCAAGGGTGGCGGTGGTCGGGTCATCACAGCCGCACAACGGATTGGTGTTCCAGATATCCGGCAGCGCGTTTTTCTCCTGATCTTTCGGAGAGATATCCGCCGTCATGTCGGAAAAGTTGTCGACGATTTTCCGTGACGTGGGGGCAAGCAGCAGCGTCCAGGAGAGCGCGTTGGCGTCGGTGTTGGTAAACAGGTTGCGGATAAAATCGCCGGGCAGAGGGCGTTGCAGACCATCCAGCATCGCCTGCTGTTCGTGGTTGCTTTTGACGACCCGCTGATAGGCGCTTTGATCGTCATTCATAATATCGTCAATCAGCCAGCGGCCGTTTTCATTGACGAAGGAGAGCGAGACGGTATTCATTTGCGGGTTGTTGGCAAACGGACGCACGCGAACAATCGCCGTGGCGGTTTGCGTGTTGTCATCGAGAAGCTGAATGTCATCGACCACCAGCTTGTCGTAATCCTCACAGCCGCAGAGTGGGTCGTTATCCAGCGCGCCGCCGTCGCCAGGTGCCGTCAATTCACTGTCGGTTTGCAGCACCGCCGCCAGACGCGTTGAGACAATACGATTTTCGCCGGTGTCGTAAATGGAGACCGGGTCCGTATTGATGCTGTATGGCTTATAAATTTGCTCAATGGTTTCTTTTAGGGAAACGACGGGCTTCTGGGCGAACGCCGTTACGCTGAGGGCCGTCAGGACGATAAGAAACCACCTGCTAAGGTACCGCATTGCTTCTCTCCGTGAACGAAAGCGCCAAGGATACCACTAGCAGGGGGAAACGCGTATGACGTAAACGCGTAGTCGGGAGATTATCCGCCAAATTGATCAGGATCAGGCCCCAGGCGTTTGCCCTTATCCAGTCTGGCGATTTCACCTAGCTCATCTTTGTCGAGACGGAAATCCCAGACGTCGAAGTTTTCAGCGATACGAGAAGGGGTAACGGATTTCGGGATCACCACCAGGCCGCTGTCGAGGTGCCAGCGAATGACGATTTGCGCCGGAGATTTGCCGTACTTGTCCGCCAGATCGCGAATGATTTTCTGATCGAAAACGCCTTCGCCGCCCTGCGCCAGCGGGCTCCAGGATTCGGTCTGAATTTTGTGGGTGGCGTTCCACGCGTGAAGCTGACGCTGCTGCATCAGTGGGTGCAGCTCAATCTGGTTAATGACCGGCGCGACGCCGGTTTCGTCAATCAGTCGCTGCAGATGATGCACCTGGAAGTTACATACGCCGATACTGGTGACCAGCCCCTGTTTTTGCAGCTCAACCATGCCAAGCCAGGCATCCACATAGTGATCGATGGCCGGTACTGGCCAGTGCATCAGGTACAAGTCGACAAACTCGAGCTGGAGTTTGTGCAGGCTCTCTTTCAGCGCTTCCGCCGGATGTTTCTGGTCGTCATTCCACAGCTTGGTGGTAATAAACAGCTCGTCACGAGGGACGCCCGCACTCTTTAACGCTTTCCCTACGCCGCTTTCATTCTGATAGGCGGCGGCGGTATCTATCGAACGATAGCCGACCTCCAGCGCCTTATGGATCGCGGAAATGACCTCTTCGTTGCTTGCTTTCCACACGCCAAGACCCAGTTGCGGCATCACGTTGCCGTCCTGAAGTTTAATTACGGTTGGATGTGTCATGCATTCCTCCTTAGATGAAACTCACCGGGGGTAAACCCGGTGAGGTGGTAGCATTAAGTGTGGACGAACCCGCCGAAAATGAAAGGTTACTCGGCAAACCCTTAGCGCGCAGCCTCGTAAATGCGACGGCTAACCCCGAGAGTAATATCCTGATTTTCACCCAGTTTTATCATGCCGTGCTCGTCGAGTTTTTTCAGCAGCGCCGGGATGGAGCTACCGTCCAGGCCATACCCGGACAGGCGAGTCGGCACGCCGAGCTGTTCGAAGAAATTGCGGGTCGCGGCAATGGCGGCATCAATACGCGCGTCTTCAGCGCCTTCGGTGATGTTCCACACGCGCTCGGCGTATTGCAGCAATTTACCGCGCTTCACGTCGCGTTTTTCATTCCACAGCGCAGGCAGTACGACGGCCAGCGTCTGGGCGTGGTCGAGACCGTGCATCGCGGTGAGTTCGTGGCCCAGCATATGGGTCGCCCAGTCCTGCGGTACCCCCGCGCCAATCAGGCCGTTCAGCGCCTGAGTCGCCGCCCACATGACGTTGGCGCGCACATCGTAGTTTTCCGGCTCTTTCAGCGCCTTCGGACCTTCTTCAATCAGCGTCAGCAGAATGCCTTCGGCGAAGCGGTCCTGAATTTTGGCGTTAACCGGGTAGGTGACGTACTGCTCAACGGTATGTACGAAGGCATCCACGACGCCGTTCGCCACCTGACGCGGCGGCAGGGTGTAGGTGTAGACCGGGTCGAGCACGGCAAAGACCGGCTGGACGCGCGGGTGCATAAACGCCTGCTTGTCGCCGGTGGTTTTACGGGAAATCACCGCGCCCATGTTGGACTCAGAGCCAGTCGCCGGCAGGGTCAGGATGGAGCCCATTGGAATTGCGCGGGTGATGTTTTTACCGCGGGTTTGCAGAATTTCCCACGGGTCCACGCCGTCGGCGTAGTGCGCCGCCGCGGCGATAAATTTGGTGCCGTCCAGCACGGAACCGCCGCCGACCGCCAGCAGGAAGGTCACTTGCTGCTCACGGGCGATTTTCACCGCGTTCATCAGCGTTTCATACGACGGGTTTGGCTCAATACCGCCAAATTCCAGCACATCCAGACCGTCCAGCGCGCTCAGTACCTGGTCCAGCACGCCGGTTTTCTTCACGCTGCCGCCGCCGTAGGTGACCAGCACGCGGGCGTCAGCCGGGATTTGCGCGCGCAGGTTGGCAATGGCGCCTTTACCAAAGATGATGCGGGTTGGGGTATGCAGATTAAAATTAAACATGGCTCGTTCCCTATATACGGGTGAAAAAGAGGGCAGAACAGGGCTGCCTGATGGGGCGTATTGTGGTCCTGTCGCCCCTGTCGCCTCAATGCACATTCCTGTCAATGTCTTGCCCATTTCTACAGAGGACTGGAGAATATGTGGTTTTCTGGCCACAATAACGACATTGTTATCCCTGTCTGAAACGATACGTTATGAACCGTGATGAAACCTGTCTTCTGCTGTCAGATAAAATTAATCTACTGAAAAATAAAGAGGATTGGCTTAGTGCTTTGCTGCCGGATATTCGCCTGATGTACGGGACTGAACCGTGCAGACGCACGCCGGTGATGTATCAGCCAGGTATCATATTTCTCTTTTCCGGCCATAAGATTGGCTATATTAACGAGCGAACGTTTCAATATGATGCCAGCGAGTATCTTTTATTGACGGTGCCGCTGCCGTTTGAGTGCGAGACCTTTGCGACGCCCGAAGTGCCGCTGGCCGGGATGCGGCTCAACATCGATATCCTGCAGTTGCAGGAGCTGCTGATGGATATCGGCGAGGATGCGCTATTTCAACCAGCGATGGCCGCCAGCGGCATTAACTCGGCAACGCTTTCCGACGAGATCCTCTGCGCCGCCGAACGTCTGCTGGACGTCATGGAACGCCCGCTTGATGCCCGGATCCTCGGCAAGCAGATTATTCGCGAGATCCTCTACCATGTTTTGCTGGGGCCGTGCGGCGGGGCGCTGTTGGCATTGGTGAGCCGCCAGACCCACTTCAGCCTGATAAGCCGCGTGCTAAAGCGCATCGAAAGTCAGTACACCGAAAACCTGAGCGTGGATCAGCTGGCGGCGGAAGCCAACATGAGCGTGTCGGCCTTCCACCATAACTTTAAGTCCGTGACCAGCACTTCGCCGCTGCAGTACCTGAAGACCTATCGCCTGCATAAGGCGCGGATGCTGATGGTGCACGACGGACTCAAAGCCAGCACTGCCGCCATGAAGGTGGGCTACGAAAGCGCATCGCAGTTCAGTCGGGAGTTTAAGCGTTATTTCGGCATGACGCCGGGAGAGGATGCGGCGCGCATTCGCGCCATGCAGCTCATCTGATTTTGCCCTCTCCCGTCCGGGAAAGGGCGGGACATCAGGCGTTAGAATATTTCTTTTTCAACACCACAATCACGGTGCCTAACAGGCCGGAAACCAGCAGGAACATCGGCAGCACCATCAGGAATGTCATCACCTGGTCTTCGTGGCGTTTCACGAATGGGATCATGCTCAGCGCATAGCCGAAGCTGGTGACCGCGCCGACCCACAGCAGGCCGCTGAGCCAGTTAAAGAACTGAAAACGGCGGTTGGAGAGACCGGAAATCCCCGCCATGGTTGGCAGCAGGGTGCGAACAAACGCCAGAAAGCGCCCGACCAGCAGCGCCAGCAGGCCGTGACGATCGAACATACAGGTTGCGCGCTGATGGTATTTGGCCGGAAGCTGCGCCTGCCAGCTTTTGACGATACGCGTATTGCCGAGCCAGCGGCCCTGAATATAGCTTAACCAGCAGCCAAGGCTGGCGGCGGTGGTGAGGATGACCACGGTGGGGACGAAGCCCATGACCCCTTTCGCAATCAGGGCGCCGGCGAGCAGCAGCAGGCTATCGCCCGGCAAAAAGGACGCCGGAAGCAGGCCGTTTTCCAGAAACAGCGTGGCAAACATGACCAGATAAACAACCCCGATAACGTGCGGGTCCGCCAGCGCGGCAAAATCATGTTGCCAAAGTGCGGCGACGATTTCTTGAATGACAACCATGGACTTTCCTGTGGAACAACATTTTTGACGTATTGTACTCCTGAATTGCCCGGGACGCCTTGATCCCGGACGCAACTCCAGCAGACTTTTTAATCACTCCGTGTCCGCGAATCTGTCCATGCTCTGTCACTTTACACGATGCGGGCAAAACCCGCCGCTAAATCGTCGATAAGATCGTTTACATCTTCTAAACCAATATGCAGGCGAATCAGCGTGCCGGTAAAGTCAGGCGAACCCTCGGGACGAATCGCGTCGATATGTTCCGGCTGGTTTGCCAGAATCAGCGATTCAAAACCGCCCCATGAATAGGCCATGCTGAACAGCGTGAAGTGATCGAGATAGCGAGACAGTTCATCATCGTTCAGACGTTTATTGAGCACGAATGAGAAGAGGCCGCTGCTGCCTGTAAAGTCACGTTTCCAGAATTCATGCCCTTTACTGCCGGGGAGTGCAGGGTGGTTTACCCGCTCGACCTGCGGATGTGACGCCAGCCATTCGGCAATTTTCAGACTGCTTTCATGATGCTGACGCAGACGGACGCCCAGGGTGCGCAGCCCGCGGCTGGTCATGTAGGCGGTATCGGCGTCGAGCATTTGCCCCATCAGGTAAGCGTTCTCCCGCAACGTATCCCAACAGCGCGCATTGGACACCGCCGTGCCGACCATGCCGTCGGAGTGGCCAATCAGGTATTTCGTCCCGGCCTGAATGGAGATATCGATACCGAAATCCAGCGCCTTAAACAGCACGCCCGCCGCCCAGGTGTTGTCGATCATAATGATGGCGTCTGGTGCGACGCGGCGAACGGCGGCGACAATCGCCGGGACGTCGTGTACTTCCATGGTGATTGACCCCGGTGATTCCAGGAACACGACTTTGGTATTGGGGTGAACCAGGCGCTCAATCCCGACGCCGATCAGGGGATCGAACCAGCGGGTAGTGACGCCGAGTTTGGCCAGAATTTTGGTGCAGAAATCCTGGCTTGGCTCGTAGGCGGTATTGGTCATCAGCACCTCGTCGCCCTGTTCGACGAAGGCCAGAATCGAGTTGGCCACGGCAGCCGCGCCGCAGGGGAAAAGCGCGCACCCGGCGCCGCCTTCCAGTTCGCACATGGCTTCCTGCAGGGAGAAGTGGGTGAGCGTGCCGCGGCGACCATAAAACAGCTCGCCTTTGGCGCGATTACGGGTGGCCTGTTTTTTGGCTTCCACCGTGTCGAAAACGAGGGAGGACGCGCGCTGAATCACACTATTGACCGAGCCCTGCGTATATTTTTTACGGCGCCCGGCGTTCACCAGTAGGGTATCACGTTGCTTATCTGACATGCTCGCTCTGCCTATTTTTATACGTCTGGACGTCTAAACTACCATGATTGCTCCGGCATGTACCCGCGATTTATGGATAAAGAGGAAAATTTTACATGACGGCAGCAATGCACAATTTTACTGCGTGAGCGCAAGGAAAAGGAGTGGTGATTGTTGCACTATGTAAATAGTAATGAGAACCACTATCAATTCGACCATGTTTTGATATGATTACGCGCTGAATTTGTGATTTAGATCCTGGAGATACAGAGTGGGTAATAATTTGATGCAGGCGGATCTCTCCGTATGGGGTATGTATCACCATGCCGATATCGTGGTAAAGGTGGTGATGATAGGCCTTGTACTGGCGTCCGTTGTCACCTGGGCCATTTTTTTCAGCAAAAGCGCCGAACTTATCTCTCACAAACGCCGTCTCAAGCGCGAACAGCAGCAGTTAGGCGACGCCCGCTCTCTTAACCAGGCCAGCGACATTGCCGGCGCCTTCGAGGCGAAAAGCGTAAGCCGCCTGCTTATCAACGAAGCACAAAACGAGCTGGAGCTCTCCGCTGGCGCTGAAGATAACGAAGGCATTAAAGAACGTACCGGCTTTCGCCTCGAACGTCGTGTCGCCGCCGTGGGCCGTCATATGGGCCGCGGTAATGGCTATCTTGCCACTATCGGCGCTATCTCCCCGTTTGTCGGCCTGTTTGGCACCGTCTGGGGGATCATGAACAGTTTTATCGGTATTGCGCAGACGCAGACCACCAACCTGGCGGTCGTCGCGCCGGGGATCGCCGAAGCCCTGCTGGCGACCGCGATTGGCCTGTTCGCCGCAATTCCGGCCGTGGTTATCTATAACGTTTTCGCGCGCATGATCGGCAGCTACAAAGCGCTGCTGGGCGATGTAGCGGCGCAGGTGCTGCTGTTGCAAAGCCGCGATCTCGACCTGAGCGCCAGTGGCGCGCACCCGGTACGTACCGCGCAAAAATTACGTGTAGGATAACGTCCGATGGCAATGCGTCTTAACGAAAATCTGGACGATAACGGTGAAATGCACGAAATCAACGTGACGCCGTTTATCGACGTCATGCTGGTGCTGCTGATTATCTTCATGGTCGCTGCGCCGCTGGCGACCGTGGATGTGAAGGTAAATCTACCGGCCTCCTCCAGCCAGCCGCAGCCGCGCCCGGAAAAACCGGTATACCTGACGGTCAAGGCGGATAAGTCGATGTTCTTAGGCAATGAGCCGGTCACCGATGACAACATGGTGACGGAGATTACCGCCCTGACGGAAGGCAAGAAAGAGACCACCATCTTCTTCCGCGCCGACAAAACCGTAGACTACGAGACCATGATGCGGGTGATGGATACCCTGCACCAGGCGGGTTATCTGAAGATTGGTCTGGTGGGTGAAGAGACCGTCAAAGCGAAGTGATGGCGCTATAGGGGAAAGGTCGGCAAATGCCGTAATGCCACTCAGTTAAGCAAAATAATGAATTTTTATTCATTATTTTGCTTTAAAGACCGCCCTTTGAAAAAAGAGTGGAACCGTTCCGTTCACTTTTCCTCCTCCGCTACCTGTCAATTTCTCTGCGGTGAACGTGTCAAGGGCGCTCGCCGCCGCGCCCTTAACAATCCCGGCTCCCGGCAAAGAAAACCGCCGCTTCGCGGTACCCTCGGCTTATTGCGCCTGGCTTTCGGGTCGGGTACGACGTCACATCCCTGTGCCGC
>NZ_JAFAGS010000113.1 GCF_019237635.1 Pluralibacter sp. | reverse complement strand
AGCTTGCCTGATTACCCCTGCAACCACCACACCGCTTCAAACGGGCGCAGCGTTATTGCGCCCGGCTTGTCGGCGGTGTCCGGGTAGTTGCTGAGCACAGTCTGCCAGTCGTCATCGGTTTGCTCCGGCGCCCAGGTCTGAACTTCGCGGCTGAGGTTCGCCGCCACCAGCAGGGTCTGGCCCTGCCACTGGCGGCGGTAGCACCACAGGGAAGGGTGCTGCGGCAGAAGATCCTGATAATCCCCCCACGTCAGCACCGGCAGCGTTTTGCGTAACTGAATCAGCGACTGATAAGTGTAGAACACCGAATCAGGGTCGCGAAGCGCCGCGTCGGCGTTGATCTCGCGGTAGTTATCGCAAAGCGCGATCCACGGCTCGCCGGTGGTGAAGCCGCCGTGCGCCGCCTCGCTCCACTGCATCGGCGTGCGGCCGTTGTCGCGGGACTTGCTGGCGAGGATCGCCAGCAGCGTATCGGCATCGACGCCCTGACCGAGGCGTTCGGCGAACATGTTGTGGCTCTCCACGTCGCGGTAGTCGGTAATCCGCCGGAAGTGCGGGTTGGTCATGCCTATCTCTTCGCCCTGATAGATGTACGGTGTTCCCTGCATGCCGTGCAGCACCATGCCCAGCATTTTGGCGGCGACGACGCGGTATTCGCCCTCATCGCCGAAGCGCGACACGATGCGCGGCTGGTCGTGGTTGCACCAGAACAGCGCGTTCCAGGCCACATTGTGCATGCCCTGCTGCCAGTGGCTGAACAGCGCCTTCAGCGCGACGTAGTCCGGTTTTGCCTGCGTCCACTTCTCGCCATTCGGGTAGTCCACCTTCAGGTGATGGAAGTTAAAGGTCATCGACAGCTCGCGACCGTCGAGCGCGGCGTATTGCTGGCAGTGTTCAAGCGTGGTGGAGGACATCTCGCCCACGGTCATCAGCTGGCGCGGCGTAAAGACGTCGCGGCTCATCTCCTGGAGGAATTCATGCACCCGCGGGCCGTCGGTGTAAAAGCGGCGACCGTCGCCTTCAAGATCGAACGGGAAATCCTGATCTTTGGAAATCAGGTTCACCACGTCAAGGCGCAGGCCGTCCACGCCGCGATCGGCCCAGAACTCGCAGACCTGTTTTAGCTCGGCGCGCACCGCCGGGTTTTCCCAGTTGAGATCGGCCTGCTCGGGGGCGAACAGGTGCAGATAATACTGCTCGCTGTCGGCATGCCATTGCCAGGCGTTGCCGCCGAATTTGGCGCGCCAGTTATTCGGATCGTCACGCCAGATATAGAACGCGCGGCGTGGGCTGTCCGGGTGCTTCGCGTCGGCAAACCACGGGTGTTGGGTCGAGGTATGGTTAAACACCATGTCGAGAATGAGGCGGAGCCCGCGTGCTTTCGCCTGCGCCACCAGTTCGTCGAAATCCGCCAGCGTGCCGTAGGCCGGGTCGATGGCGGTGTAGTCGGCGACATCGTAGCCGTTATCCACCTGCGGCGAGACGTAAAACGGCGTGAGCCAGATGGCGTCAATGCCCAGGGTTTTCAGATAGTCGAGGCGGGCGGTGACGCCGCGCAAGTCGCCGGTGCCGCTGCCGGTTGTGTCCTGGAAACTCTTCGGGTAGATCTGGTAGATAACGCCGTTTTGCCACCAGTGGGGAAGGTTATTCATACATTTTTCCTGAGTTACAACAGAAAGGGCGCCGACGCGCCCCGACGACATTACACAATCTGCAGCGTGCCCTGACGGAACTTGCGCTGGTACACCAGTATCGTCAGCACAATCGGCACCACGATGGCGACAACCATCGCCAGCGCATAGACCTGCCAGTAAGTTGGCTGGATAGAGAGGATGCCGGGCAGGCCACCAACGCCGATGCCGTTGGCCATCACGCCGTTAAGGCCGCACAGCAGGCCCGCAAGCCCCGAGCCGACCATCGCGCACAGCATCGGGAAGCGGTATTTCAGGTTGATGCCGTACATGGCCGGTTCAGTCACGCCGAGGTAGGCGGAAATGGCCGCCGGAACGGAAATCTCGCGCTCGTTGTGCTTGCGGCTACAGATAATGATGCCGACCACCGCGGACGCCTGGGCGATGTTGGACAGCGCAATCAGCGGCCACACTGGCGTTCCGCCCATGCTCTGGATCATCTGCATGTCGATAGCAAGCGTGGTCTGATGCACGCCGGTTATCACCAGCGGCGCATAGAGGAAGCCGAACAGCGCCGCGCCAATCGGGGCGAAGCTGCCGGTCATCAGGTGGCGTACCGCGAACGCCACGCCGTCACCGATCAGGCGGCCGAACGGGCCGATAAAGGCGTGGGCGAGGAAGACGGCGAGGATCAGCGAACAGACCGGCACCACCACCAGGTAGAGGTAATCCGGCACGATGCGCTTCAGGCGCGTTTCAATCATGCCGAGCGCCAGACCGGCCAGCAGCGCCGGGATCACCTGCGCCTGATAGCCCACCTTCGCGATGCTGAACAGGCCGAAGTTCCACACTTCCGGCACCTGCTGGCCCAGTAAATAGGCGTTCATCAGCTGCGGCGACACCAGCGTCACCCCCAGCACGATGCCGAGGATCGGCGTGCCGCCCATTTTCTTCACCGCCGACCAGCAGATCCCGACCGGCAGGTAGAAGAAGATGGCTTCGCCGATAAGCCACAGAAAGTCATAGACGGTTTTCAGCGACGGGTGCATCTGCGCCAGCGTCTGGCCGTTGCTCATCGGCAGGTCGCCGATGACGTTGCGAAAACCGAGGATTAAACCGCCGCTGATCAGCGCGGGCAGCAGCGGGAAGAAGATTTCGGCAAAGTGGGAAATCAGCCGCTCATGCCATTTCATGTTCTGCCGCGCGGCGAGCTTTGCCTGCTCCTTATTGGCGGAGGCCTGCCCGGTGGTGGCCAGCAGCGCCTTGTAGTAATCGCCGACGTCGGTACCAATCACCACCTGGAACTGCCCGGCGTTGGTAAAGCAGCCTTTGACCATCGGCAGCGCTTCGATGGCTTTGGGGTTGGCGCTGGCCGGGTTATTCAGCACAAAGCGCAGGCGGGTGATGCAGTGGCTGACGGTGGCGATATTGTCGCGCCCGCCGACCCGTTCGATCAGTTTATCGATGTCCTGTTGTTTTACTTTGCTCATGATGAGGTCTCGCAGCAGAGGAAGTTATGACCTGCGCAAAGGCTATCCGTTTCGTGTGAACTCGGAAACGGGAACGTTCCCGAAAATGGGTGACGATCACAAATATTCGTCCGTTAGTGCACTTAGAAGGGGATTTTGGTTAAGTCATTAGCACAGTATGATACTTGAACAATAACCCGTTTTTATTAAGTGATGGTAAGAGCATTGGCCTGTCCTGGAGATAAGTGCCCTTATGGGCCATATATTCGGCGGGGCTGCAGCGCTGTACGTGCAGAATCTGGAGATGATGTATTTCTGATAGCCCCCGTGTTCCAACGCGCAGGTGCCCTTGAAGCAGAAGGGGCATCCGGTTCAGGTATAGCAAATACTATTACCAGACTGATTCGATTATCATGATGAATATTATCAAAAGGCTTTTTAGGCGGCTGTTTAAGTCCTTAGTTTCGTTCTACGGACCGGCACTACTAACAATCATATTTGCATTACTGCAGGCCCATTTCTTCCCTGGTAGCCCCGTATGGCCAATAGGTGTTTTCTTCATATTCATTATGGTTATTTTTGGTCGCTACGTGAAATGGTAAATACCCGCACATTAACTCTGTAAATTATATAAGGAAATTATATGTCTACTCCAGCGCACCTATGGCTTGAGGATGAAAGCGGCTCACCGATTGTTGGAAGTTGTACCAGCAATCGGGCATTATCGAAGCAGGGATGACATCGGTACTTAGACGCTCAATTAAATGCTCAGGCAAATCACTTTCACAGAGATCTTGCATTGTCATGAGCGCGTGTAATAAGCGTCCACACAGTGCATTACGTTCTGCTGTATCGCTTGTTTCGAGCAGTACATTGACAAACGAAGTGCATAAATCCGCCACTTCGAACAGATCGGCTGATGCCGGTAGAGGTCTGGTGATTATCTGACGGACAAAATTTCCATGAGATCCAGAAAAAGGGAAGGTTGGGAAAGTAGCCATAAGGCAGCCTCTTTGTGCAATTTTGAGTAATCACCGCCTGAGTTCCTACGCTCGAGGGTGGTGACGCTGGCGGAGGTAGGAAGTACCGATGCACAAAGAAACCGGCCAGCCTTTCGGCTGCTCCGCCAGCGCCACCATGATTTTATCTGGATGTGCGCTGCCCCGACATAAAAATTGTCGCTTTGTGCATTTATACGGGTTCCTACGCCCGGTTACAGGTGACCTGCAACGGGCATAATTTATGATGAGTGAGAGTGGGGTAAAAGGAGCTTCGT
>NZ_JAFAGS010000064.1 GCF_019237635.1 Pluralibacter sp. | reverse complement strand
GCCGTGGAAACTACCACGCACACCAGATGTGCGTGCCGGGGTTCACCTGCGAGCTCTTTTTTATATTGGCCCGCGAAGGAACCTTTAAAAACTGTCAACGTATCAGGGCAGTTTTTAGAGGTTTCCTGTTTTTTGCCCGGTGGCGCTACGCTTACCGGGCCTACACGCTCGTAGGCCGGATAAGCGCAGTGCCATCCGGCGTTGTTACTTACGCGCTACGTTGCAGCAGCATCGACTTAATATGGCCGATGGCGCGCGTCGGGTTAAGCCCTTTCGGACAGACACTGACGCAGTTCATGATGCTATGGCAGCGGAATACGCTGAAAGCATCACTCAAGCCATCAAGGCGGTTTTCGGTTTCAGTATCACGGCTGTCGATCAGGAAGCGGTAGGCTGCGAGCAGACCCGCCGGGCCGATGAACTTATCCGGGTTCCACCAGAATGATGGGCAAGACGTCGAGCAACATGCACAAAGAATACACTCGTACAGTCCATCGAGTTTCTCACGCTGCTCCGGTGACTGTAAATGCTCACGGGCAGGTGGATTTTGTCCATTATTCAACAAGTAAGGCTTGATTTTCTCATACTGTGCATAGAATTGCCCCATGTCCACCACTAAATCGCGAACAACCGGCAACCCTGGCAGCGGACGGATAACAATTTTCTGCCCCGGACGCTGCAACGCTGAAATCGGCGTGATACAGGCCAGGCCGTTTTTGCCGTTCATGTTCAGACCATCGGAGCCACACACCCCTTCACGGCAGGAACGACGAAACGACAGCGTCGGGTCTTTTTCTTTCAGCTGGATTAACGCATCCAGCAGCATCATGTCGCGACCTTCTTCCGCCTCCAGGGTGTAATCCTGCATATGCGGAGCATCATCAACATCCGGGTTATAACGATAAACTGAGAATTCGAGTTTCATTATCCTGTCTCCGCATTAGTAAGTACGAATCTTCGGCGGGAACGCCGGGCGCAGTTTCGGTTCCATATTGACGCTACGACGCGTCATGGTTTCCGATTGCGGCAGATACAGGGAATGGCACAACCAGTTCGCGTCATCCCTTTCCGGGAAGTCGAAGCGGCTATGCGCGCCACGGCTTTCGGTACGGAAGTTCGCAGACTGCGCGGTGGCATAAGCCGTTTCCATCAGGTTATCCAGCTCCAGACACTCGACGCGCTGGGTGTTGAATTCGCTGGAAGTATCGTCCAGACGGGCGTTTTTCAGACGCTCGCGAATCGCTTTCAGTTCTTCAAGACCTTTCGCCATCGCATCGCCTTCGCGGAATACCGAGAAGTTATGCTGCATACATTCCTGCAGCGCTTTGCGGATAGCCACCGGGTCTTCGCCGTCACGATTACCGTTCCAGCGATTCAGACGCTCCAGAGAAGCATTGATTTCTTCTTCGGTCGCATCCAGCAGGTCGCCCTGCTCGGCGATAGACTCCTGCAGATGCAGACCCACCGCACGACCAAACACCACCAGGTCCAGCAATGAGTTGCCGCCCAGACGGTTGGCGCCGTGGACCGACACGCAGGCAATCTCGCCCACAGCAAACAGCCCTGGAATCACCACGTCTTCGCCCTGCTCGTTCACGGTCAGCGCCTGACCGGTCACTTTGGTCGGAATACCGCCCATCATGTAGTGGCAGGTCGGGATAACCGGAATCGGCTCTTTCACCGGGTCAACGTGGGCAAAGGTACGGGACAGCTCAAGGATGCCCGGCAGACGGGATTCCAGAACCTCTTTACCCAGATGGTCGAGTTTCAGTTTGGCGTGCGGGCCCCACGGGCCGTCGCAGCCGCGACCTTCACGGATTTCGATCATGATGGAGCGCGCCACCACGTCACGACCCGCCAGGTCTTTCGCATTCGGGGCATAACGCTCCATGAAGCGCTCGCCATGTTTGTTCAGCAGGTAGCCGCCTTCACCACGGCAGCCTTCGGTCACCAGTACGCCCGCCCCGGCGATACCGGTCGGGTGGAACTGCCACATTTCCATATCCTGTACCGGCACGCCAGCACGGATAGCCATACCCACGCCGTCACCGGTGTTGATGTGGGCGTTAGTGGTGGACTGGTAAATACGGCCTGCGCCGCCAGTCGCCAGCACGGTCGCGCGGGCTTTGAAGTACACCACTTCACCGGTTTCGATACACAGCGCGGTACAACCGACAATCGCACCGTCGGCGTTCTTCACCAGGTCCAGCGCATACCACTCGGAGAAAATAGTGGTGTGGTTCTTCAGGTTCTGCTGATACAGCGTATGCAGCAGCGCATGACCGGTACGGTCAGCCGCCGCGGCGGTACGTGCCGCCTGCTCGCCGCCGAAGTTTTTCGACTGGCCGCCAAACGGACGTTGATAAATGGTGCCATTTTCCAGACGGGAGAACGGCAGCCCCATATGGTCCAGCTCCAGAATCGCTTCCGGGCCGGTCTTACACATATATTCGATAGCGTCCTGGTCGCCGATGTAGTCCGACCCTTTGACGGTGTCGTACATGTGCCATTCCCAGTTATCTTCATGGGTATTACCGAGCGCCACGGTGATGCCACCCTGCGCGGATACGGTATGGGAACGGGTCGGGAAGACTTTGGAGAGCAGCGCACAGGTCTGACCGCTCTGGGAGATTTGCAACGCGGCGCGCATACCTGCGCCGCCTGCGCCGATCACAACAGCATCAAATTCTCTGACTGGCAGTTTCATTACACACCCCACACCACAACAAATCCATAAATGACGTAAACCACCAACGCAACAACGATAGCCAGCTGCAACGTCAGGCGCACAGCCAGTGGTTTAACGTAGTCGGTCAACACCTGCCACATACCGATCCAGGCATGAATCAAGATGGAGAAGAGCGCCAGCAGGGTGAAAACTTTGGTGAAAGAGGAGGAGAAAAAGCCCGTCCAGACTTCCCAGGTCACGGTGCCGGTCGTTGCGAAAAAGCCAACCATGTAGATGATGTACAGGGTCAGAACGATCGCAGTGGCACGAACCAGAATGAAGTCATGTACGCCGTTGCGTCCTAATGCCGAGGCGTTGCTTACCATACGAGGACTCCTGCGAGAAGTGAAAGCACGACTGTAATAACAAAAGAGATTTTGGCGGAACGTGTCCCTGCTTCGAGGGTTTCTTCCAGATAGCCAAAATCCATCAGCAGGTGGCGGATGCCGACGACGGCGTGATAGGCCAGCGCGGTCAAAATGCCCCAAACGATGAATTTCACAAAGAAGCTACTCATGATGGACGTCGCCACCAGGAAGCCTTCAGGCGAAGAGAGACTACTTCCCAGCAACCACAGCAGAATACCCACCGCCACGAAGGTTATCACACCGGATACGCGATGGAGAATGGACGCTATCGCCGTTACAGGGAATCGGATCGTTGCCAGATCCAGATTGACAGGTCTTTGTTTCTTCACATTTTTTATCATGAATAACGCCCACATGCTGTTCTTATTGTTTCCTTCCTCCGGTCTGCGTGCGGGTCAGACAGCGTCCTTTTTCTATAACTTAGCGTCATGGATAACCAACTTTTCAGAAGTTTAAAACGACACATTACAACGCTGGGTGGCTCGGGATTGCAGGGTGTTCCGGAGACCTGGCGGCAGTATAGGACGTTCACAAAATCATTACAATTAACCTACATATAGTTTGTCGGGTTTTATACGGAACAGTGATCGGCGTCACGATAACAACATTATTTTAATTTTTACTCAGCTAATTTGACAAACATTAAACATTATTGTTACAACCATCATCTGAAAAGTCATATAATGCTTAAAAGTTATGGGGTCACTCTTTCACCTGAGAATAAGTTATGTAACAGTGTGATGGTATTGACCGATGTAATCAGGACAGTTATTAGTGATAGACAGATTTGAATAAACGGACTGCTAATACCCTGATTTGCTGTAGTTTCACTGTGGATTAAACGTATGCCGCCAGGCGCCCTTTAGCTCTGTACCCTGGTTTCTCCTCTGACGCGGAGCTGTGAGCCAAATAACAAACTGGTAACGTTGAACTGCAGCCTGAAGGCAAATCCGGCATCCAGCAGTCTTATGCAATAAGGCGCTAAGGAGACCGTAAATGGCTGATACAAAGGCACAGCTCACCCTAAATGGTGACGCTGCTATTGAACTGGATGTGCTAAAAGGCACACTCGGTCAGGATGTTATTGATATTCGTAGTCTCGGTTCAAAAGGGATGTTCACTTTTGACCCCGGTTTTACCTCAACCGCATCTTGCGAATCCAAAATCACCTTTATCGACGGTGACGAAGGTATCCTGCTACATCGCGGTTTTCCTATCGATCAGTTAGCAACCGAATCTAACTATCTCGAAGTCTGCTACATCCTGCTGAACGGTGAAAAACCGACCCAGGCCCAGTACAATGACTTCAAAACCATCGTGACCCGACATACCATGATTCATGAGCAGATCACACGTCTGTTCCATGCGTTTCGTCGTGACTCTCACCCGATGGCGGTGATGTGTGGCATCACCGGCGCGCTGGCGGCGTTTTATCACGATGCGATGGACGTCAATAATCCGCGTCATCGCGAAATCGCTGCGTTCCGTCTGCTGTCCAAAATGCCGACCATGGCGGCGATGTGCTACAAATATTCCATCGGCCAGCCGTTCGTTTACCCGCGTAACAACCTTTCCTATGCGGGCAACTTCCTGAACATGATGTTCTCCACGCCGTGCGAAGAGTATGTGGTCAATCCGGTGCTCGAACGCGCCATGGACCGTATTCTGATTCTGCACGCCGATCACGAGCAGAACGCATCGACCTCCACCGTACGTACCGCAGGCTCCTCTGGCGCGAATCCGTTCGCCTGCATCGCGGCGGGTATTGCGTCCCTGTGGGGACCGGCGCATGGCGGCGCGAACGAAGCCGCGCTGAAGATGCTGGAAGAGATCAGCTCCGTTGAGCACATCCCGGAATTCGTACGTCGCGCGAAAGACAAAAACGATTCTTTCCGCCTGATGGGCTTCGGCCATCGCGTCTACAAAAATTACGATCCGCGCGCGACCGTTATGCGCGAAACCTGCCACGAAGTGCTGAAAGAACTGGGCACCAAAGACGATCTGCTGGAAGTGGCCATGGAGCTTGAGCACATCGCGCTCAACGACCCGTACTTCATCGAGAAGAAACTGTACCCGAACGTCGATTTCTACTCCGGCATCAT
>NZ_JAFAGS010000139.1 GCF_019237635.1 Pluralibacter sp. | reverse complement strand
TGCACGGGCATATCAATATGCTGGGGCATTATACGTTTACGCTACCGGAGGATATTTTGAAGGGGGAACTGAGAGAACTAAATTTCAATTTAAACAATGAATTAACTTCTTAGCGTACGTTTTCGTTCCATTGGCTCTCAAACCCCTTTTACCGTTACGCACCACGCCTTCAGTAGCTGAGCAGGAGGGACAACTGATGGAGATGGAAGCCACGGGAGCACCTCAAAAACACCATCATACACTAAATCAGTAAGTTGGCAGCATCACCGGCTGATTCGATGTGTTTGCGGGAAAAAAATCGGCCCAGATCCGCGAAATTTTAATCAGCGAGTCAGCTTGGGAAGAAATGACCTGCTTATTCGCACCTTCCCTAACTTTAAAAAAAAAGCATCTGTCGATGCCCTGAATAAAAAGTAATTAATACTTGCGATAGAATTTTCTTTTATAAAAAACCGCAAGGTCAATCGTCAGTGCTAAAATGTATTTATTTAGCGAGGGCAGATTGTCTCTTTTACGTATGCCATCGCTCCATTGATTTGCTTTAATAAATTCAATCAATGCTGCACGGTTGTTTTTATTCCATAAAGAGCTTAATATCTCGAAGGTCGTGGGTACATGGTTTTTCTTAACGTATCCACCTAAGCCGAATGTTTCGTTATGATTTAAATTATTAAAAGCGTCAGTTAGAGATTTATTACTACCACTAATTAGCACATCCCAAATATTTAGGGCGTAGCCACGTACAACGTCGTGAGTAATGCCATAACTCAACACTGCAGCGGAGAAGGATTCCATACCGGCCAGGATCCCTTCTTGAAATGTTTTTGTGAAATTATGCCACGCGCTGTTTTCGTCGTCGTTAACACTGCGAATAGCGACTATCTTACCATTCTCCAGCCCATAGCCTGTTACGCTACCTGAAGGGGAGTTGGTAATCATTTCAATAGGAGCAACGGAATCAAGAAAATGAGGATACTCCAGTTGGTGATTCAAATCTGGGCCAAAAGCAACTTTTGATGTGTTTGATGGTTGCTCGTTGAGAAATTTCTGCAGGCCCAGATATATGCCGGTAAAATGAATATCAGGATAAAGAAGAGCAATATTATCGTGAATGGTGCCACGCCAGCCGACATCGACTACGCAAATACGCGCATTGATATCATCAGTTAGACCTTTTGTCGCAAAATAGTTCTTCAAAAGAGCTCTTTGCTGCATCACATGCTGCCAGAGCGTCTCTTTGAAACCAGAGTCGTCAAAAAGTTGCTGAATACGGCTGTCCTGCCATGGATATTGGATCTGTTCATCTGCAGGAATCCCATATTTGTCGATGAAACTCTGGAATGTTTCAGGGGCAACGTTAAGGGTCTTGAATAAAGAGCTAATGGACTGTGTGCTATATAAATTCCAAACACGCATCATCTCTTTTATGCTAATTTCTTGTAGAGACGGAGCGAAGGTAGCCAGACGGCTGACTTCTATAATATCGATTTCTGGTAACTTTATTTCTTTAATATTAGTCTTGAGATGACCAATCAAAATATTCATTGCTTTAATGAAAAACTCGCCTTCACGAGTGAAAAAGAGGATTTTTTCACTTTTTGATATGACGGCTTGTTCCAAAATTTTAAGGCAAAAACCAGCGATTAACGGAGTTGTTTTCAAGCCAAGCTGAAAATCAACTGATAAATCTTTAGATGCTGCATATTTATTAAGAATATTATTGGTGATCGTTTCCGTGAGATCTTCATTTTTATTCCAGAGAAACTCTTTTTGCTCACGCAGCTGATGCTGTTGGGCTGGGAGATACCGAATACTTTTTATACCTTTTGATGTCGGCATTTGCACATCGGACCATTCATTATCGCCAATATGTATCCAGTCAACGCCGGCTAACTGATATTTTTGTTGAATAAAATCGAAGAGACGTCCACTTCTCTTGTTCAGTCGCTCGTCAATTGAAGAAACGCCATCTGATATGACAGACTGATCCAATCCAGCGCTAACGAGTAACTCTGTTAAATCAGTGGATGAAGTATAAAAATCGGACAGAAAGATTGTCTTATCAGAGGGATATTGCGCAAGAAAGTCCTCAATACCTGGATCCAGATAGATGTGCTTCTTCTCTTGCTCAATTTCCCAGGAATATAGCTCATGTGCTATCGCTGGCGTATCATATTGCTCTGCAGAGATATAGTTTTCTACCCATTGAAGCATTACATCCTGAATGAGATACTCATCATCATAACCAAGATCTTTGTTTTTCTTACCAATTAAGCGCTCTGTTTCAACTCGCTTAGTAAATAGCTGGTCGACGGAATCAACATTGTGTAGCGAATGAAATTTAAGGAAAAAATAATATGCAGTTGACCGCTTTATGAAGTCTGGATGGCAATCACGACGCAGAATTGTATCCCATACATCAACAGTTTTGAGTTTAAATTTATTCATCTGGATTAATTCTTCAACTTAAAATAAAGCGCGCTTAAAGGTGTGCGCACAAATAACGGTAAACGTAGAGCAATTCTCTTTAACAGACTCTGATGCGCGAATGTTAACGTGTTGGCAATATCAGGTCTGGCAAGAGGGGCTTCAAACGGGGGCTTATTATACGATCGTGAAATCACTTCTGCTGTGTATGCCTGCTCGTTCATCACGCAGTTGAACGCTTTGTAAAAGCCTTCTGTTTCCGTTTCCAGGGTACGCCCATTCATAAACTTTTGACCAGCCGAGCTCATACTCGCGGCTAAATCAGCATCGTTTAGAATTTTCATAATACCGGCGGCAATACTTTCAGGTGTCTGTTTACACAACAGCATAGCATCTTCGCTAAAATCATAAAGATTGTTTTCTCGCCAGACTTCAACAACGGGAAGGCCTGCATTCATCATTTCAAAGGGGATGCGAGAGGGATTTGAAGAACTAATACAGAGTCCTACGGAGCATTTATTATATAGCTCATTACATTTCGGCAAATCTAATAAACCTAGATTTTCATGCTCGAACCAGAGATTATCATTAATTGATGAACCATAAAGATAAATTTTAACATCTGGCATGCAATGTTTAACTATACCTAAAGCCTCAATACCAATACGCGAACAACGTCGCGGTTTATCTGGCTGATAGATAAAGCAAACCGCTTTTTCTTTTTGAATGGTGGGAACGCGCTTATAGATATTATGATTCGCCCCAAATTCGAAGTGATAGCTTTCAACAGCAAAATCATTTTGCAGTTTATATCGTAACCAGCGCCCAATCGTAATTGGCTTTAAGCCGTAACAGTATGAATTTTCAGCCATCAGGTAAGCATCGCCCACCGGGTTGAAGTAAGCTTCAAAATCCTGAACGAAATATAAACGTTTACAATCAAATGGTAGAGCGGCCACGAATGGTGCAGAATACCATATTGTTGCAACTGCAGCATCACATGGTTGCGCATTATTCCAGTCATAAATGACGTCTTTAAATTTTAGACCAAATAATTTATGAATTACCTCTGCACCGCTTGTTTTGCCGCTTTTATCTTCAAGAAAAATTGTACATGTATGACCCATTTTTTCCAGATAAGCGGCATGTTGCAGCATTGTGCGGTGGCCGCCAGACCCTTCAATGAGTTGAGGTATAAACCAAGCAATATTAGCCATTATAACCTTTCACAATAGAATTATTTTATATTTAGCATGCGTAGTAGATGCCTTATTACAGGCGTGCTATTAATCTTACGCAGTATGGTATTTGCACGTTCTAGATCTGCAGAGAGCTGGGCAATATGGAGATCTTTTTCATCGATTAATGAAATTAATTTTATGTTTTGATTCTGTAATTCATCAACTTTCTGTTCCTTAGAGGAAACTTGACTATTTAAGTCAGTTACATTTTGAATTTGCTGCTGAATAGTTTTATTATTCTGCTCAATTAATTGATTTTGCTGAGCAGAGACCAGGTCACGCTCATCAATTAAATTTTTTTGCGTAAGAACAGTGCTGTCTCGCTCATCAATAAGGCGCTTCTGGTCGTGAATAGTTCTATCGCATTCATCAATTAAGCATTTTTGATCATGAATTGTTCTGTCACGCTCATCTATCATTTGCGACATATTATTTATTGCATTCATGCGTTCATGAAGCAAAGCCGACCAGGTGTTACCGTTGTCAAAATTTGCAATGTTGAATTTTCTGCCTGGTATGGCGTTTTTAATGTTGACCATCTTTATAAGCCAATCAAGAATATCATGGTAAATATAAAGCACAAAATTAAATGGTTGAGATATTTTCCCCACCAGTTCGTCAGGATGTTGATAAAGTAGCTGTATACCTCTTTTAATCCCTCTATCGACAATTATCTCGGCACAGGAGATTCTATTTAAAGAAATTAATATAACGGACTGAAGATAAAAGCTTTGTAAAATCTTCGTGCCGATAGAGGGGCTAAATTTATCAATGCTGGAGTTTGCTGCACGAGATAAATGGATTAACGCATTAGCTTTATCATTATTTTTGTTACAAATAAGACCTAAAAGTGTCGATAAAGATATGAGCCAACGATATTGATGTGGCGTAGGATTATCCATCTGCGACACATTTGAGCAGTAATCTAGCATTTTTGCGTAAATGTCAGCTGTATCATCACTGCCGCTTAGCATTTGATAACCTAATACTGCCAATGCAGCGGCATAATCGGGGCTGTCAGGAGCACTGTGCTCCAAAATCTGATGGCTATACTGCTGTAGATGATAAGTTGACCTATTCCTGAATGGGAATTCTACGATCCCGCGAATAAGCCACGGGTTAGTATAATCTCTGGCAAAAGCTAATAGGTTTTTTGGTGGATGCGAGTAGCCATAAATCGTTTCCTGATACGGAAGCTCTGACCTGGCTAAAGGGCTTTTCATAAAAACACATAATTCAGGAGAGAGTGTAATTTCCTCTCCCTGATGTATTTGAGTCTTTAAAAGGCCATGTTCATAAAATAAATAAACTTCAGGTTGTAAATTGTAATTACTTAATGTCTCAACTACAGTTTTATCTGTATGAAAACTAACGTACCTGCCAGCGGGCACTAGGTAAGATATAATGACTTTGAGTGCATTATTTAGTCCATCATCGGCATATTTATCAGTAATGAGAAAATGGTAGCCATTGCCATTTAGCTGAACACTTTTAATTTCATCCAATGAGTAAATTTCAACTTCAGATGCCTTGGTTTGTTCTGCAATAATATTTTTAATGTTTGTTATCGAATTTTTATTCTTAATGATTACAAGTACTCGATCCCCAGGACGTATGTAGGGAAAAGTATTTACAAGTTTTTTTTCAAAAATAGTCGTTTCTAAGATATTTTTGTCTGTCGAAACTACTGACTGACGTCTATAACTCAAAACTATCTTTAGGCTTTGATCATCCCGAAATTGTTCATCATAGCCAGGATTGAGCAAATAAAATACAGTGTCTATCGAATAACCAAGATTGTCAGTTATATTAATAAAATCCTGGAAACTCTGACCGTTTCCCTTTTCTACAAAGATATTAATAACGATTTTATTTACAAGCTGTCTTGCAGCGGTTCTGACAATCTTGGCATATTCATTAAAATTATTATCTTTATCATTGGTTAAAAGGAAATTAACTTTATTGCGGTTAAGAATATCTTTACACTGCGCCAGATCAGCGCAGTTGTGCACCTTATAACCCTTCTCTGCAATCAGGCCCTCAGTTTCTTTTGGGTAATTTTGTAATAAATACACCCCAGGCCCGAGATAATCAGTTATTGAAATATCATTCATCAACTTACCACTCTGCAGTCATCTTGAGATCCAGAATGCCACCAAAGAAATATTCATCACGCAGGACATTAACGTGAAAAAACGCGGCTTCATCACGCCAGTGTAAAATGCGCTGCGAAAAATAATTAGGTGTCCCCTCATAGGATATCGCCGCCTGTATTTCATATAGGTTTGTTCCTAAAGTACATTCAAATTCCATATCAACATAAAAACGCTCGCCTGCTTTAAACTCACGTTCCCAAAATTGGGGATCTTTAAGTTGATGGAAACGAACATACATGTCCTGGTTTAACGTTCCCCATGAATAAATTTTGACGCCTTCTTTATTGCGAATACGAATGCCAACGTTAATGTGGTTTATATCTTTATTTACTTTGCAATTAACACGAACTCTGATTTTATCACCAGGGTTAAAGGCATTGCTACGTTCACCAGAAGCCGTAAACAATTCAACATTTTCAACCTCTGCTTCACCTTCACCGAACGATAGTTTATCTGTACGAGAGGGCGAGGTTTCCTCTACAGCAGGGGTTTCAGCATTAGCACTAATTTCTATCTTAGCCGGCGCGGTGGGGGTTTGATTAATATCGCGAGTGGCGTCCGCGTGGGCAGCAACTTCCTCTGCTAACTGAGAAAAATACTTACTTTCTTCCCGGTGTAGTAAACGACGATATTCAAGTAAAACTTCTGATGATAAGCCAGTACTTAATTGCGTCCCACGATCGAGAAGAATAGCTCTGTTTGTTAAGGTACGCACGGACTCTTGATCGTGTGAAACAAACAGTAAAGTTACGCCATTGCTGGTTAATTTCTCAATTTGTTGGAAACAGCGCTTTTGAAAAAGTGCGTCGCCTACAGCAAGTGCTTCATCTACGATGAGAATATCTGGCTCTAATTGTACCTGAACGGCAAATGCAAGGCGCACCATCATTCCGCTGGAGTATGTTTTTACCGGCTGGTCGAGATGGGTTCCTATATCAGCAAAACCGGCAATAGCATCAAATTTTGCATCTATTTCTGCCCGCGATAATCCCAGAACGGCGCCGTTAAGATAGATGTTTTCCCTACCGGTAAACTCTGGGTTGAAACCGGAGCCTAATTCCAGGAGGGCAGCTATTCTTCCCTTGGTTTGTATCGTGCCCGTTGTTGGAGTTAGCGTGCCGGTGATTAGCTGTAGTAATGTACTTTTGCCAGAACCATTGCGTCCAATAATTCCCGCTGACTCACCTTTATTGATGGTAAAGTTGATGTTATTTAACGCCCAAAATTCGTTATAGTAGCGTTGTACAGGTTTCCCAACCATACTCTGGACTTTAGGTAAGAAAAACTGTTTTAACCTATCTCTGGGGTTTTGGTAAATGTTATAGCATTTGCTAATGTTACTTACGCTAATTGCAATGTTATCAGATGACATCGGCAAATCCTTTTTTTGTTTTTTGGAAAAATAAAAAACCTGCAGCACAGATAACTAAACCAATAAGCATATTAATTGCGAGCATGGTCCAGTTAGGCTCATTTCCCCAGTAAACAACTTTTCTTGCTTCTTCAATCATAAATGCCAGAGGATTCAACATTACAATTTTTTGGAAAACCACCGGTAATGCTGATAACGGATAAAATACGGGAGATAAAAACATTAATATTGTTACGATGATACTAATAGTTTGTGGCATATCACGAACAAAAACGCCCAGTGAGGCCAGGATCCAGCTTAATCCAAGTATAGAGAGCATAAGTGGAATAGTAATGACTGGCAGTAACAGGACAGTAAAATGAAGCTGATGCTTAAACACCAGTATTGCAATAAATAAGACTATGAGGCTAATGCTGGCATGAAATAAAGCAGCCAGCAGATTTACTATAGGTAATATCTCAATAGGGAAAACAACTTTTTTGACGAAGTTTACATTTGAGGTGATAAGGCTGGTTGACCTGTTAATACATTCTGCAAATAAGTTAAAAATAATCAGTCCGGTAAACAAAATGATTGCAAAATCTGCATGCCCGGCATCTGGACTGCTTCCCCAACGAGATTTGAATATAACCGAGAATACAAATGTGTAGACTGTTAACATCAATATGGGGTTGAAAAGTGACCATGCCAGACCAAGAAAGGATCCTTTATAGCGTCCCATAACGTCTCTTTTAGACATTTGCCAGATTAACTCGCGCTTCTGGATAATTATCTTCGAAATATTTACTAAAGTTCCAATCATTATTTTTTACCGCTTTGTTGTACTTAGTATTTTATTGTAAACACATAACGTTTTATCTATAACAATTTCTTTGCTGAATCTTTCTTTTACAATTTCGGCTGAGCGTAGGCCGAATTTTTTTCTTATTTCCATGTTATCTCTAAGATATTCAATTTTCTCCGCAATCTCACTAGCGCTATGTGTTTTTAGTACACATCCATTGAAATTATCTTTAATTATGGCTTTACAGCCGGGTACATTTCCGACAATGCAACTTCGGCCCATAGCACACGCTTCAATGATTATTCTTGGCACGCCTTCTGAATATTTAGTTGGCAAAATCACGACATGGCTATTTCTGATTAAATTTTGGATGTCATCTCTTCGACCTAACCAAATGATTTTTCCTTCTTTTTCCCATTGCAAAATTTGATCTAATTCAATTCTATCCGGATCTTTGTCATCGAGAATTCCCGCAACGTATAAGGTTGTGTTATTTTCATTTTGTTTAACCTTACCGATGGCCTCGACTACTTCACCGAGCCCCTTTGACCATAGCAAACGGCTGGCAAATAATACCGAGAAATTATTCTGAGTTGGTTCTGGCTGATAACTAAAGCGAAACCTGTCTACCCCGGCTCCTTCAATGATGTGGATGTTATTTTCATCAAATTTAATATATTTACTCAGCTCAGCAAAGTCAGCATTATGCTCAAATATTACTTGCGCTGGGCTTTTTGCTGATAGCAAAAGACTATAAATTGACAGTACTGAGTTGAAAATGAATTTATTCAACCAACCTCGTTTATTGCCAAACAATCTCCCTAATCCCACAAAGCTCACGACAAAAGGGATGCCTGCAACCCGGGCATACAATCCACCAAAAAGGATTGGTTTTATAGTAATTAGATGAATAAGATCGGGTTTAATTTGCTTACAGATCTTTCTAAATGCAGTGAATATTGAAATGTTTTTAAACACATTTTTAGAAAATCTGTTAAGCTCAATATCCCAACATTTTATACCTTTTTTTTCCAGGTTATTTTTGATGGCGTCATCAGCAAAATTACTTACAAGATGAACTTCATACCCTTTGCTAATTGCCGCTTCTGACCGGTCCAACCAATGCAGTTCGAAGTACCACGCTGCATTGACAAAATACACTATCCTCATACCATTCCTCAACAACCCGCGAGATGGTCAATCACGGCTTACTACATGTAATGTAGGCACGCTACCGCCCTTGGCTCTGGCTGCCAAAGGGCGAAACTCTTGTTTTGTCAGGTGTATTGACGGCCAGGCTACTGACCGCTGCAACTACCCTAAGCCTAACACTCCCATTGCAGCGTAGCACACCACCCCGATAGCTAAGGCTGCCCCATATAATAAAGGATCTATCCTCTTTTTTCATTACAATAACTCCTTCCCAACAGGAGCGCCGAAAGAAATTTCCTCATGAATATTTTCGTTAGGGAAGGTGCGAATAAGCAGGTCATTTCTTCCCAAGCTGACTCGCTGATTAAAATTTCGCGGATCTGGGCCGATTTTTTTCCCGCAAACACATCGAATCAGCCTATTTAGGCTATTTTTTCCACCATTTCTGGCGTTATTTCCGGTTTTTACTGAGATCTCTCCCACTGACGTATCATTTGGTCCACCCGAAACAGGTTGGCCAGGGTGAATAACATCGCCAGTTGGTTATCGTTTTTCAGCAGCCCCTTGTATCTGGGGTCGTCTCAGAAAACGGAAAATAAAGCACGCTAAGCCGGTGGCAGCGGTCGCAATGGCCTAAACTTCCCCGCACCGACCTTGGCGCTGCTGCGCCATAGGTAATCGCCGGTCAGGTTGATGTGCTCCCACCCCAGCGGCGACAGATATTGCAACAATGTGTCGTCCAGCGCCGTGCCGTTGCCACGCAAAGCACTGGTGGCACGCTCCAGATATACCGTGTTCCACAACACGATGGCCGCCGTCACCAGATTGAGGCCGCTGGCCCGGTAGCGCTGCTGCTCAAAACTGCGGTCGCGGATTTCACCCAATCGGTAGAAGAAGACCGCCCTGGCCAGCGCGTTGCGCGCCTCGCCCTTATTCAGCCCCGCATGGACGCGGCGGCGCAGCTCCACGCTTTGCAGCCAATCCAAAATGAACAGCGTGCGCTCGATGCGCCCCAGCTCGCGCAACGCCACGGCCAAGCCGTTCTGGCGCGGGTAGCTGCCGAGTTTGCGCAGCATCAGCGAAGCCGTTACCGTGCCTTGCTTGATGGAGGTGGCCAGCCGCAGAATTTCATCCCAATGGGCGCGTATTTGCTTGATGTTCAGCCTGTCGCTGCTAATCATCGGCTTGAGCGCGTCATAGGCGGCATCGCCCTTGGGGATGAATAGCTTGGTTTCGCCCAAGTCACGGATACGCGGCACGAAGCGAAATCCCAGCAAATGCATCAAGCCAAACACGTGATCGGTGAAGCCTGCCGTGTCGGTGTAGTGTTCCTCGATGCGCAAGTCCGACTCGTGGTACAGCAGGCCATCAAGCACGTAAGTTGAATCACGAATGCCCACGTTGACCACCTTGGCACTGAAGGGCGCGTACTGGTCGGAGATATGGGTGTAGAAAGTCCGTCCTGGACTGCTTCCATACTTCGGGTTGATATGACCAGTGCTTTCTGCTTTGCTGCCGGTTCTGAAGTTCTGGCCGTCCGACGATGACGTGGTGCCGTCACCCCAGTTGCCGGCGAAGGGTTGCCGAAACTGCGCATTCACCAGCTCGGCCAGCGCCGTCGAATAGGTTTCATCGCGGATGTGCCAGGCTTGCAGCCAAGACAGCTTGGCGTAGGTGGTGCCAGGGCAGGACTCGGCCATTTTGGTCAGACCCAGGTTGATCGCGTCGGCCAGGATCGTCGTCAACAGCAAGGTTTTGTCCTTGGCCGTGTCGCTGGTCTTCAGGTGTGTGAAGTGGCGGGTGAAGCCCGTCCATTCATCGACCTCCATCAGCAACTCGGTGATTTTGAGGTGCGGCAGCAGCATAGCTGTCTGGTCGATCATGGCTTGCGCGGCGTCTGGTACTGCCGCGTCCAGCGGCGTGATCTTCAGGCCTGACGCGGTGGTGATGATGGCATCCGGTAAGTCGTTGGCCGCAGCCATGCGGTTGACTGTGGCGAGTTGCGCCTCCAACAATTCCAACCGGTCATGCAGGTATTGGTCGCAGTCGGTGGCCACTGCCAGCGGCAATTCGCTGGCCAGCTTGAAAGTGGCGAACTTCTCGACCGGCACCAGGTATTCGTCGAAGTCCTTGAACTGGCGAGAACCCTGCACCCAGACATCACCGGAGCGCAGCGCGTTCTTCAGCTCCGACAGGGCGCATAACTCGTAGTAACGCCGGTCGATGCCGTCGTCGGTCAGAACCAGCTTTGCCCAGCGCGGCTTGATGAATGCGGTTGGCGCATCGGCGGGCACCTTGCGCGCGCTGTCGCTGTTCATGCCGCGCAGCATGTCGATGGCATCGAGCACACCCTTGGCGGCGGGCGCAGCCCGCAATTTGAGCACGCCCAGGAACTGCGGCGCGTAGCGGCGTAGCGTGGCATAGCTTTCACCGATGTGGTGCAGGAAATCAAAGTCGGCAGGCCGCGCCAATGTTTGCGCTTCGGTGACGCTGGCGGCGAAGGTGTCCCAGGGCATAACGGCCTCGATGGCGGCGAACGGATCGCTGCCGCTTTGCTTGGCCTCAATCAACGCTTGACCGATGCGCCCATACATCCGCACCTTGTCGTTGATCGCCTTGCCGGAAGCCTGGAACTGCTGCTGATGCTTGTTCTTGGCCGCGTTGAACAGCTTGCCGATGATGCGATCGTGAAGGTCGATGATTTCATCGGTGACGGTGGCCATGCCTTCGATGGCCAGCGCTACCAGCGTGGCATAGCGTCGTTGCACCTCGAACTTTGCCAGATCAGCAGGCGTCATCTGGCCACCTTCACGAGCGATTTTGAGCAGGCGGTTCTGGTGAACCTGCCGCTCGATGCCTGCGGGCAGATCAAGTGCTTGCCAGGATTTCAGGCGCTCAATATGTTCGAGCATGTGGCGAGAGTTCGGTTTGGCAGGCGACTGGCGCAGCCATGCCAGCCACGTCACTTTACTGCCGTCCTTGCGCTTGAGAAGTTCGTCCAGGCGCTGACGGTGGGGTGATAACAAAGAATCGGTCAGCGCCGCGTAAATGCGTCGGTTGGCACGGGTGATGGCCTCGGCGCTTGCGCGCTCGATGGCATTCATGGCGGGCAGGATAATGCTCTGCCGCCGCAGATTCTCGACAAGTGCGCTCGCCAGCACGATGCCTTTGTCGGTCTGCAAGGCCAGCTCGGTCAATGTATGCACGGCTTGCCGATAGTGGCTCATGGTGAAGGGCTTGAACCCAAAAACCGTTTGCAGCTCGACCAAGTGCTCCCGCCGTGTCTGTTCGCGCTGGCCGTACTCGCTCCAACTTTCCACTGGCATCTTGAGTTGCGCGGCCACCATGCGCAACAGGGGCGGAAACGGAGGCTCATCGACGCCCAAAAAGGTGCCAGGGAATCGCAAGTAGCAAAGCTGCACAGCGAAGCCCAATCGATTCGCGGCGCCGCGACGCTGACGGATCACCGACAGGTCGGTTTCGTTGAACGTGTAGTGCCGTATCAGTTCGTCTTTGGCATCTGGCAGTGCCAGCAGGCTTTCGCGCTCGGTGGCGGACAGGATTGAGCGGCGTGGCATGGTCAGTCTTCCCGCAGGTACTGGTACAAGGTTTCGCGGCTGATGCCGAAGTCACGGGCCACCAAGGTTTTTTGGTCGCCTGCCGCAACTCGCCGTTTCAACTCGGCAATTTGTTCGCTGTTCAGCGATTTCTTTCGTCCCCGGTAGGCACCGCGCTGCTTGGCCAGCACGATTCCCTCGCGCTGACGTTCGCGGATCAGGGCGCGCTCGAACTCAGCGAAGGCTCCCATGACCGACAGCATCAGATTGGCCATCGGTGAGTCCTCGCCGGTGAACTTCAGCCCTTCTTTGACGAACTCCATGCGCACGCCCCGTTGTGTCAGCCCTTGGACGATGCGGCGCAGGTCATCAAGGTTGCGTGCCAGCCTGTCCATGCTATGCACCACCACGGTGTCGCCCTCGCGGACGAAGGCCAGCAGCCTTTCCAGCTCGGGACGCTGGGTGTCCTTGCCAGAAGCCTTGTCGGTGAACACCCGCGCCACCTGAACACCCTCCAATTGCCGTTCCGGGTTCTGGTCGAAGCTGCTGACGCGGACATAGCCGATGCGTTGACCTTGCAAGATGCCTCCAAAGACAAAAGTGTCAGGATGAAATCTATTACCTTTGACGGAATATGTCAATCAATAGGAAATTTAACTCTATTCTGACATCGTTTGCACATGGCATCTGACATCAAGTTAGGGTATGCCTCAATCTGACGGCTGCGAACCGCCAGGGACAGGCGCAATGTCAGATTCTGTCGCGGCCTTGGCGCGTGCCTGGAAGCGTTCATAGCAATCCAGCCCGCAGAAATGTTCGACGTATTCCGCGCCTTCCGGGGTGAAGGCGGCATCGAGCGGAATTTCTTTGCAGCATACGCAGCAGGTGGTGCAACTGGCAGTGTTCGGGGCGTTTGCGTTCATGGTGGTACTCCTCCAGATTGGTAGCGAAGCTCAAAGCTGCCCACTCTCGGCTGGCTGGGAAGCGGTCATGATCTTCCCTTGAAGGCCCGCAGCAGCCGCGTCACAGACAGGACAAACAAGCCGGTCAGCGTGAGGGCTGCAATACCCCAGTGCTCCCCGATGAACGCGCCGGCCGTCGTGCCGGCTAGCACAATGGCGAGAATCGGCAAATGGCAGGGACAGGTGAGCACGGCCAGCGCGCCCCACAAGTAGCCGGTGATCGGTTTGTGCGTCTCAGACGGCAAGTGCTCTGGGCTGTTCATGGCAGACTCTCCGCGTGCTGTGCCGGTTCGGTTGGCATGGCGGCCAGTTGCATTTCGAGGCTGGCCAGGGCCTCGCGCCGACGCTCGACGAGTTGCCGCAACACGGCAAGCTGCGCAGACGCACCGTCACCGTCCGCAGCATCCAGCGCCCGGCACAGCCGCGCCAGTGCGTCCAGGCCGATACCCGCTTCGAAGGCAGCCCGTACAAAGCGCAGCCGTTGCAACGCGGTGTCATCGAACAAGCCGTAGCCGCCCGTGGTGTACGCGACCGGCCGTAGCAATCCGCGCAGCAGGTAGTCGCGCACGATATGCACGCTCACCCCGGCATCAAGGGCCAGCCGGGACACTGTGTAGGCGCTCATTGAACACCTCCTTTTCCTCATCCGGCGCAGCACGAAAGCTGCTTCACGTCCTTGCTGAAGGTCTGCGCCGCGAGCTTCAGCCCTTCGACCATGGTCAGGTAGGGGAACAATTGGTCGGCCAGTTCCTGCACGGTCATACGGTTGCGAATGGCGAGCACCGCCGTCTGGATCAGTTCACCCGCTTCCGGGGCCACCGCTTGCACGCCGATGAGCCGTCCGCTACCTTCCTCGATGACCAGCTTGATGAAGCCGCGTGTGTCGAAGTTGGCAAGCGCACGCGGCACGTTATCCAGTGTTAGCAGGCGACTGTCGGTCTCGATCCCGTCGTGATGTGCTTCCGCCTCGCTGTAGCCCACGGTGGCGACCTGCGGGTCGGTGAACACCACGGCCGGCATTGCGGTCAGGTCCAGGGCCGCATCGCCGCCAGTCATGTTGATCGCCGCACGAGTGCCGGCCGCTGCCGCCACATAGACGAACTGCGGCTGGTCGGTGCAGTCGCCGGCCGCGTAGATGTTCGGGCTACTGGTGCGCATGCCCTTGTCGATGACGATGGCCCCCTGCGCATTGACGGCTACCCCCGCCGCTTCCAATGCCAGGCTGCGCGTGTTCGGTGTCCGGCCGGTGGCGACCAGCAGCTTGTCGGCGCGCAATTCACCGTGCGTGGTGGTCAGCACGAATTCACCGTCCATATGGGCGACCTGGCTGGCTTGCGTGTGCTCCAGCACCTCGATGCCCTCGGCACGGAAAGCGGCTGTCACCGCCTCGCCGATGGCCGGGTCTTCACGGAAGAACAAGGTATTGCGCGCCAGGGCCGTGACCTTGCTGCCCAGCCGGGCAAAGGCTTGCGCCAGCTCCAGCGCCACCACCGACGAGCCGATTACGGCAAGGCGTTCGGGAATGGTGTCGCTCGCCAGGGCCTCGGTGGAAGTCCAGTAGGGTGACTCTTTCAAGCCCGGAATCGGCGGGACCGCCGGGCTGGCACCCGTGGCGACCAGGCAGCGGTCGAACATCACGACGCGCTCGCCACCCTCGTTCAAACTAACGATAAGGCTCTGGTCGTCCTTGAAACGCGCTTCACCGTGCAGAACGGTGATGGCTGAATTGCCGTCCAGGATGCCTTCGTACTTGGCATGACGGAGTTCTTCGACACGGGCCTGCTGCTGGGCCAGCAGCCGCTCGCGCAAGATCGTCGGCGGTGTGGGTGGCATGCCGCCGTCGAATGGGCTTTCCCGGCGCAGATGGGCGATGTGGGCGGCGCGGATCATGATCTTGGACGGCACACAACCGACGTTGACGCAGGTGCCGCCGATGGTGCCGCGCTCAATCAGCGTGACCTGCGCGCCTTGCTCGACGGCCTTCAGTGCTGCCGCCATCGCGGCTCCACCGCTACCAATGACGACGACCTGCAACGGGCGTTCGTTGCCACTGGGCTTATCAGCGGCCCCTATCCAGCCGCGCATCTTGTCGAGCAGGCCGGCGCGGTTGTCCGTCGGTGGCGCATCGGCAAGCGTTGCCTCGTAGCCCAGTCCGGCCACGGCGGTAGTCAGCGCATCCGATGACGTGCCCGCCTCAATGGCGAGTTGCGCTGTGCCCTTCGGATAGGACACCAGCGCCGATTGCACGCCGGGCACTTTCTCCAAGGCTTCCTTGACGTGAGCCGCGCACGAGTCGCAGGTCATCCCGGTGATTTTCAGGGTGGTCATGTATTTTTCCTTTTCTGTGGTGGCTACGGCTGTTGCCGTCAGCCACGTTGTTCTGGCAATTCACAGCTGTCCGGCCCGCAGCGGCGATGTGCTGGCGAGATGAAATCCCAGACCGACACCCCAACCATCAAGGCCAGGCCGACATAGAGCAGTCCACCGCTCTGCCAGCCGTAAGCCCGCATTAAAAACACCGCTGCCAGCACCAAGATCGGGCCTATCGTGCCGAGCGCCGTGCGTCGCCACTGTCGATGATTGAGCCAAGCGATAGCATTGGCGAGTAACGCGATGCCGGCGAACATCGGCAGCAGGATGCCAATGAATAGCCCCTCGTACTGGCTCAAGAAGCCCAGTCCGATGGCCGCGCCAAAGCTGGCGATGGCAGGAAAACAGGCGGCGCAGCCCATCGCGGAAACGACGCTGCCGAGCGCGCCGGTTTTGCCAGCGATGCGCGTGATGAGTCCCATGTGTCGCTCCCGAGTTCGGTTAACGGATCAGCGTTTGAGGCTGGACGGATAGCCCGCGTCCTCGGTCGCCTTGGTCAACTTCTGGACGTTGGTCTTGGCATCGTCGAAGGTGACGACGGCCTGGCGCTTGTCGAAACTTACGTCGGTCTTGCTCACGCCCTCAACCTTGGAAAGCGCGTGCTTGACAGTGATCGGGCAAGAGGCGCAGGTCATGCCAGGCACGGACAGCGTGACGGTCTGGGTGGCGGCCCACACGGGGGCAACAACGGCAGCGAGGGCGAGGGCGGCAAACAGTTTTTTCATGATGAACTCCTGTGATTAATAGAAAAATGGCATGACGTAGGGAAATCCGAGCGAGACCAGGACCAGCGCGGCCACGATCCAGAAAATGAGCTTGTAAGTAGCTCGCACTTGGGGAATCGCGCAGACCTCACCCGGTTTGCAGGCTTGCGCCGGGCGGTAGATGCGCCGCCAGGCGAAAAACAGCGCGACCAGCGCTGCGCCGATGAAGATCGGGCGATAGGGTTCCAGCACCGTCAGGTTGCCGATCCATGCCCCGCTGAACCCCAAGGCGATCAAAACCAGCGGCCCCAGGCAGCAGGCCGACGCAAGAATGGCGGCCAGCCCACCGGCGAAGAGCGCGCCGCGCCCGTTTTGTGGTTCAGACTTTTGTGGTTCAGACTTTTGTGGTTCAGACATACGCTTGTCCTTTCAAATTTGGTTTGGATAGCTTAAGCTTACTTCCGTAGTTATGTACGGAGTCAAGCGATATGCAAATTAATTTTGAGAATCTGACCATTGGCGTTTTTGCCAAGGCGGCCGGGGTCAATGTGGAGACCATCCGGTTCTACCAGCGCAAGGGCCTGCTGCCGGAGCCAGACAAGCCCTATGGCAGCATTCGCCGCTATGGCGAGGCGGATGTAACACGAGTGCGGTTCGTGAAATCGGCCCAGCGGCTGGGCTTTAGCCTGGACGAAATCGCCGAGCTACTGCGGCTGGAGGATGGCACCCATTGCGAGGAAGCCAGCGGCCTGGCCGAGCACAAGCTCAAGGATGTGCGCGAGAAGATGGCCGACTTGGCACGCATGGAGGCCGTGCTGTCTGAACTGGTGTGCGCCTGCCATGCGCGGAAAGGGAACGTTTCCTGCCCGCTGATTGCGTCACTGCAAGACGGAACGAAGCTCGCTGCATCGGCGCGGGGGAGTCACGGGGTGACTACGCCTTAGCGTGCTTTATTTTCCGAATTCTGAGACGACCCCTACCAGTTTTCCCCCCGGCTTGCCGATGCCGGTGAAGCGGTATTCTGGCGAGTGGATAAATCGGCAAATTACGGTGCACTGGACGAACTGGCACGTGGTTGTGCCGATCTGTCGAAAGCCGAGGATCAGTGGGATGAGATGATGCGA
>NZ_JAFAGS010000034.1 GCF_019237635.1 Pluralibacter sp. | reverse complement strand
AACGTTTGCAGACAGGTGGTTTCCGCCATTTTCGCAAGCCTGGCGGCGCGCCCGGCCACAATGTCATCGGTCAGCGGCGTCGGGTCGTCGGCGCAGGACATGCTGCAGTCGAGATGGATTTTCTTAAACCCGGCGGCGACGTAGCTTTTAATCAGATCTTCTGCATGCCCCATGGCCTCGGCGGCCGGGGACTGCTGCCAGCGGTTCGGACCCAGATGATCGCCGCCCAAAATGAGCTGCGCTTCGGGGTAGTCCAGTTCTGCCGCCAGCGACAGTACGAAACGGCGAAAATCCACCGGCGTCATACCGGTGTAGCCACCGAACTGGTCCACCTGGTTAGAGGTGGCTTCAATCAGCAGCGGAGTGCCGTGGTCGCGGGCAAAGCGGATAGCGGCTTCCAGTACGCGGGGATGCGCGGAACAGACGGCATAAATCCCGTTTTCAAAACCTTGTTTATGACGCTCAACCATTTCTGTCAGATGTTTCACTGTCCTCTCCATAGTCGACGAATTTGATTTTTATCTTTCGTTTTGTTTCGAATGATACTGCATCAGGCTGTATTAAAAATAAAATGAAAGCATTTAGAAGTGGGATTTGTTTCACAAAAGAAACATAATGAAAGCATTCAGCCCATTAAATACCCGTGCCGCCTCTCACTGTCAGGCTTGCATTCTGGCAAAAGAAAGGCGTTAATAGACAAAACGAAATGAAACGAAAGATTTTAGGTAAGGATTAGCTTATGAAAAGCGCAGAAGCCTCTGTCGACAAACGCGTTCCGGGCACCAGCGAAAGGCGGGAGCAGATTATTCAGCGGTTGCGCCAGCAGGGCAGCGTGCAAGTAAATGACCTGGCAACGGCGTTTTGCGTTTCCACGGTGACCATCCGCAATGACCTGGCGTTTCTGGAAAAACAGGGGATTGCGGTACGGGCTTACGGCGGCGCACTGATCTGCGACAGCCATACTCCGTCGACGGAACCGTCGGTAGAAGACAAAAGCTCGCTCAATATTGCGCTCAAACGCAGCATTGCCCGCGTAGCGGCTGAGCTGATCCAGCCGGGACACCGGGTGATCCTCGACTCCGGAACCACCACCTTTGAGATTGCGCGTCTGATGCGCCAGCACAGCGACGTGATCGCCATGACCAACGGCATGAACGTTGCCAACGCGCTGCTGGAGGCCGAAGGTGTTGAGCTACTGATGACCGGCGGGCACCTGCGCCGCCAGTCGCAGTCGTTTTACGGCGACCAGGCCGAGCAGTCGCTGCAAAACTACCATTTCGACATGCTGTTTCTCGGCGTGGACGCTATCGATCTTGAGCGCGGCGTCAGCACGCACAACGAAGATGAGGCCCGCCTCAACCGCAGGATGTGTGAGGTGGCGGAGCGGATCATCGTAGTGACGGATTCCAGCAAATTTAACCGCTCAAGTCTGCACAAGATTATCGACACCCCGCGTATCCATACGATCATTGTGGATGAGGGAATTCCTGATGAGAGTCTGGAAGGGCTGCGCAAGCTCGGCGTTGAGGTAGTGCTGGTTAAGCAACAGTGAGCAGAGGGTGACATTACAGCGCAAACCCTCTATACTTCGCGCCGAAGCTGACCAGACAGTCGCCGCTGTGTCGTCGTCCTTTCGGGGAGACAGGCGCAGGGGAGGAAAGTCCGGGCTCCATAGGGCAGGGTGCCAGGTAACGCCTGGGGGGGAAACCCACGACCAGTGCAACAGAGAGCAAACCGCCGATGGCCCGCGCAAGCGGGATCAGGTAAGGGTGAAAGGGTGCGGTAAGAGCGCACCGCGCGGCTGGTAACAGTCCGTGGCACGGTAAACTCCACCCGGAGCAAGGCCAAATAGGGGTTCACAAGGTACGGCCCGTACTGAACCCGGGTAGGCTGCTTGAGCCAGTGAGCGATTGCTGGCCTAGATGAATGACTGTCCACGACAGAACCCGGCTTATCGGTCAGCTTCAACTTCTTCTAAAACAATACGTTGGTGTGTCTCAGGTGCTCAGAAGCAAAAATGGGATACACCAACGGTTGTCACGTCCCCATACGCGGCGCTGAATCGACATTGACGATGTCTGCTTTCGCTTTCCTGATAGCCGGTTATTCCTGCTCATGGCCTGGGGCCCGGCTCAGAATGTTTTCCCCCCTAGCCAAAAGGGTTAGAAAAAAGGTTTCAAGCAGAGAGATTGCTATTACATAACATGTCCTGAGCATAAAGCACGGTTTCACGATTATCATTGAGCCTCGTTGCAGCGTAGATATCAATGTTTAACTTCTGCGATTCATCGTCTGTCAACTCCCGGTAACATAGCCCTTCCAGATTAAAAGTACATTTTGACTGGGGCATCAGAGCAAATCCTTTTCCCCTTGCGATATGGGTGAGCATAACGAGTGAGTCATCCGGTTCTTTAACCCGCCTTAATGAGAAATGCAGTCCATCAAAGTAACTCTCACACTTATCATAAAACGACGGATTCGCACTTCTCGCGAACCAGAAGAGTGGTAAATCGCAGACATCTTTCAGCGTCACTTTTTCTTTCAGACTGGCGGGATGACTGGCTGGCATCGCCATCAGCAGAGGTTCGCGGCAGACCCGGCGATAGTGAATCGTGTCTTCATGCCCTGTGCCTTTTTCACCTGTAAGCACGAGGTCAAGCGTGTTTTTAGCCAGACACTGGAGCAACTGCGCCGAAGTTAGATTCGGTGTTTCGATGTCATCTCCGGCCTCCAGTCTGATAAGCTGATTATTAACTGGCTCAATAAATTCGAAATCAAGTGTCCGGGTAAGTCCTATTCGCAACTTTCCTTCTGATGAAAGCGAACCCGTCTTTAGCGCATTCAAGTCTTCAAGAATTTTCTCCGCTTTTCCTACAAGGGCGCGTCCCGCATCAGTCAGACTGACATCATGAGTACTCCGGCTAAATAATTGCTGATCCAGAACAGCCTCAAGGCATTTGATCTGCCGGGTTAAAGGCGGTTGGGTCATCCTGAGTCGCTCGGCTGCTCGACGAAAATTAAGCTCATGGGCTACAGCGAGGAAACACTGAAGCTGCTTAACGCCGGGAAGACGGTTGCTGATGAGATGCGTTGCTGTAGCCATTGATTCAATCCGGTCAGGCAAAGAAATTATTTTAACTGTTTACAGACCATGATGTAACGCGAATTCCGACCTCTTAATGCACAAATTAACAGCGATACAAAAATTGTATTGCGTATTAAACAATTCCATATTCATCACAGAATGATAAATTATTTATCACAGCCTGAATGTATATTGTTTTTTTGAGAATGGAGTGGTTTTGGTGAGGTAATATATTTATGGGGTTTTTCGTGGGTAAAATCACCTATTTTTCCCGCTGCGTAATTAAACATAGTTGGTCAATTATTTGAATCATTGTTGAGAAAAAGAAATATGACTTCAGAAAAATCCCCGCAGGATATGACCCTCAGGTCATGGCTTGCCTTATTTATTCTGGCTCTTTCAACTTTCACCATAGTGACTACCGAGCTGGCCCCCGTCGGCCTGCTGACGCCGATAGCCGAAGGGCTCAGTGTTTCTGAATCAGCGATTGGTATGACGGTCTCGCTTTACGCCTGGGTAGGTGCATTGAGTGCGCTCTTTGCGTCAGTCTTTCTGGGCAATGTCGCTAAAAAGCGGCTCCTGCTTGTGCTTACGATTGTGCTCTGTTTGTCGAATGTTATTGCCGCCACGGTAAACGCATACATGGTGCTGCTTGCAGCACGACTACTGGGTGCGCTGGCCCATGGCGCATTTTGGGCGATGATCGGTGCGACTGCAGTTGCTATCGTACCGGCAAGATACATAGGGGTAGCAACCTCAATCGTTTTTGGCGGTGTATCTGCAGCCAGCGTGTTTGGCGTGCCAGTATCAAACTATATTGGTATTCACTTCGGCTGGAGACAAGCATTCTGGCTTATGGCCGTACTCAGTGTGGTCGCTTTTGCTGGCATCACTCTTCTTGTTCCGCAGATTATTACTAAAAGCGCTATTGGGTTAGGAACGCTCAAAAGCGTGCTGAAATCATCCACACTCTGGAAAATTTATTCAGCCACATTACTGGCGGTTACCGCGCACTTTGCTGCCTTTACCTATATTGAACCCTGGCTCCATACGCAGAATTCGATCGCGACGTCGGCTATACCGGCTGTTCTTTTTGTTTACGGTATTGCGGGTCTGGCGGGTAATTTCCTGACCGGGGTTGTTATTGATAAATATCTCAAGGCAACAGTATCGGTATCGGTCCTGCTGATTTGTGCCGTACTGATGTTTCTGGGGTTATCCGGTGTTTTGCTTTCAGGTTCCGTTATTTTCGCCGTGATGGTTGTCTGGGGCCTGGCGGTATCAGGCGTATTTGTGGGCTTCCAGACATGGGTCTTACGTATTGCGGAAGATACAACCTTCCCGGCGTCGGCGATTTATGTTTCCTTTTTCAATACCGCTATTGGTCTTGGAGCCTCAATTGGCGCCTGGATGGTATCCGCTTTTTCAGTCCCGCTTCTTTATATCGTTGCAGGCGCCGCCATTGGGCTTTCAGTGCTGCTCGTGGTCGCAATCCCTACACGAGTGATATCCATACAAACCATTCTGGATAAAACTTATGAGTCAAACTGATGGTCTGACATGTTATGGCAGAGGGATTATGGACCGTAGACTGGCCCCTGTCTTACCCGTCAGCCCCACACTTTATAAAATTGTTACTCATTGACATCATTTCTCCATAATCCTGTCACAAAGATTAAGCGACTTTGCATTTGTCCTATTTCGACTGCATGGTAGCGCGTCATACTTAATGATGCATATGCTTAGTCTTGAGGAGATTGAAGATGAAAACGACCTCTTTGCTTACCGGCGTCGTGTTCATGCTGCTTTCTGGCGCCGCACTGGCGGCCGGGCCGAAACAGGTGGATTCCACCCAGGCACTCCAGCTACAGGAAATGGGTACCGTTCAGATTTCGGGGATTGAAGGATCAACGGATGATGCGATACATGCGCTGAAAGACAAAGCAGCGCAACAACATGCTGGTCATTACCAGATTATCGCGCTTGGGAACCCCTCTAACTCAAGCCTCTGGGATGGTACAGCCATACTATACAAATAACCCGTATGCCCGGCATCTCCAGGCGTACGCTAGCGCAAAAGCCCCTTTGTTAAAATGGGGCTTTTTTTTCATCATTCTGAATCTTTAAATAAAGTGCATCAGGCATTGAGAGTTGAATATTAATTTGACAGGGGTTTCACCTTTGCATTAGGTGTGTTTGAGGATTTATTTAAAATTAGATAATTAAAATAGTAGTGATATTTCAGTGTGATACGCGCGCAGAGTGCAAGCGGTTTCTTTTGCGATTTTTCCTGTCATAAGTTCTTAACCGAAATTTGCCACCCTCTATTTTATCAATATCAGGCGACGACAATACCTTCTCGATCCGACGGTGGATTAACCGGGAGGGTGAAATTGGTCGGGCAATAGAATGGAGCTTGCAGTGTCGTTGATGAACGATGATATGGAGTTTGGGCAACTGGGTGGTTTCACTTACCTGGATATGGCTGCGCTGGGGATTGCCCCTGCGTCGGTGCGGGAGCGCGTACAGGCACAACTGGCGGAGTATATGCTCTACGGAACCTGTGCCCGTGATGAATACAGGCCTGATGAGATTATCCGCCGCGCTAACGCGTCAGTACGAGACTTACTGGGTGCGCCCGCGGGATATACCTTTGTCGGTTCAACCGCGACCGCGGTGTCGGATGCGGTGTTACAGGCTATGCCGTCAGGGCGGGGTTCCGTGGTTTGTTGCACCGACGATTATCCCGGTCTCGTTACCCTGGCCCGTCGGTATGCTGCGCGTACGGGGCGCGAATTGCGCCTCGTTCCCGGCGAGTGGAATGCTCGCGCGCTCCTGACGTTCATTGATGAAGGGACGTCAGTCGTTCTTACCAGTCATGTCCACTGGATAACCGGAGCCGTGATGGATCTGGCGGCCTTGAGCGCCGCGCGTCGCGCGCTCGGCTTTACCTTTGTCGTCGATGCGTCTCAGGCTATGCCCATTGTGCCGGCAGGCGCAGAAATTGAGGAGATCGACATATTTGTGTCGGTTGCCCACAAATGGCTGTGCGGGGCGCCCGGTGCGGCAATCGCGCATCTGTCACCCCGTATCATCGCCCAACTGAATAAAACGCTGGACGATGATCTCTGGCCGGTTGTTCCCAGTAATCAGAGCTATACCTCCATGCTGGCGCTTGCCGTGATGAGCGAGTGGTTCATGGTATACGGCCCGGAGCGCGTTCGTGAGAGAACGCTGGCAGCGGCCTCTACGGTTCGGGAGCTTGCTCTTCAGCAAGGCTGGACGCTGGTATCCGGTAGCGATGATTTTCAGCAAAGCGGGATCGTTACGCTCTCCTTCCCGCAAGCGCAGGCATCTCAATTCGTACAACACATGCGCACCAGGGGGATATACCTCTCAGCGCGTGGGGAAGGATTACGTCTGTCGCCTCATTTCACCTTGTCGCATGAAGCCATTGGCCGGGCGATAGGGACTTTGTCCACGGCAGCCCGAGAGCTGCAATTTTAATTTCTGGAGTGTTTCCTGTGTTCGTAAATAAACTCACCATTTCCTCCCTTTTCAGTGTTCTGCTGCTCTCCTTCTCGGGCACGCTGTATGCGGGCGAAGATCCCACGCTGCGCGCCATGTTACCGGAGAACATCCGCACAGCGGGCGTCGTCAACGTCGCGTCCGACTACCCCTTCCCGCCATATGAATATTTCAATGCCAAAAACGAATTGACGGGTGTGGAATACGATTTGACTCAGGAGGTGGGCGCTCTCCTTGGCGTGAAATTTGAATGGCATAAACAGCCTTTTGACGGAATTATTCCAGGTCTTGCCGCCGGTAAGTACGATATCGCCTTGTCGGCTATCACTGACACAACCGGAAGACAAAAGGTTGTTGATTTTGTTGATTATTCAATAAGCCAGAATGCCATGGTGGTCCCTAAAGGGTCCGATGTGAAAGGGATACTCGATATGTGTGGTAAGCGAATGTCCACCCAGCGGGGGTCCAATGGCGAAGCGGAAATCGCGGCTCTGAGCGCCGAATGTGTGAAAAAGGGCAAGCCGCCTGTCGAGGCCGTGGTATTGCCATCCGGCAGCGATGTTCATCTCGCGATCAAAGCGGGCAAGGCTGACGCTTCCACGAACGAAGCGGCCACCGCCGCCTATATTGCTCAGACGGTTGACGGGGGTAAGGCATTCGATTTCGTGATTTACGCCGATCTCGCCAATCAGCGCCAGCCGATCGGTATGGCGATTCCTAAGGATAAACCCCAACTGCGTGATGCGATTCAGGCGGCGTTACAGCGTCTTATCGACAACGGAACCTATAAAGCGATCATGCTCAAGTACAACATCACACCGCTGAGCGTGGAAAAAATTGAGATCAACGTAGCAAAGGATGGTGTGAATGGACACGAATAAGATGCGGGAACTGGCTGTGGTGATACCACACACCTATTGGGGGAGGCGTGTGACAGCATGCCTGCTGATTCTCCTTGCCGCTGGCGTTGGCTATTCCGTCGCCACTAACCATCGCTTTGAGTGGAATGTCGTCGGGCAATATCTTTTTCATCCGGATATTCTCAGCGGCATGGTGGTGACCATCGAACTGACGGTACTTGCGATGCTCATTGGCATCGTGGGCGCGGTTATTCTCGCTCTGATGCGCCTGTCCGGAAACCCGGTTCTGGTCATCGCGTCATCGGCTTATACGTGGCTATTTCGCGGCACGCCGCAGCTTGTACAGATTATCTTTTGGGGGTTTCTTGGCGCGCTGTATCCGAGGATATTTCTCGGCATCCCCGGCACGGATATCGTGTTCTTTGATGCGCCAACGAATGCCGTCATCGGCGCCTACGTCGCCGCGTTGTTAGGACTGGGGTTGAACGAAGCGGCATACACATCCGAAATCGTTCGGGCGGGGATTCAATCCGTTAATTCCGGACAGATCGAGGCGGCGCATTCGCTGGGATTAACGCCATCCAGAGCGTTGCGCAAGATTGTCTTACCGCAGGCGATGCGGGTCGTGGTACCGCCGCTGGGCAATGAAGTTATCGGCATGCTGAAGACCACCTCGCTGGTCTCGATTATTGCAGGACGGGATCTTCTGACAAACACCCAGGCCATCTATAACAATACCTACCAGGTTATCCCCCTGCTTATCGTTGCAAGCATCTGGTATCTGGCGATGACCTCTGTGCTTAGTCTGGTGCAGATTCGGCTGGAACGTAAATTCGCCAAAGGCTCCAGACGATCGGAACGTTCCTTTTTTAGTCTTTTTAGCGCGGATGCGCCGCTTCGGCGGTTGCAGCATCACGCAATCCTGAACGGTCTGGCGGAAAAGCCAGTATGTTACGCAGCAGGGGCAGAGAAATGACCAACAATTCATCAACGCCATTCCTGAGGATTGAGGGCATACATAAATTTTATGGAACCGATCATATTTTACGCGGGATCAATCTGTCAGTAGAGCGTGGTGAAGTGGTCTGTATTCTGGGGCGCAGCGGGTCGGGGAAATCGACCCTGTTGCGTACCGTCAACGCGCTGGAGCCAGTGACGGCGGGGCGCGTTGTCCTGGGAGGGACGCTGATCGGTTATCTTGAGAAAGACGATGGGCTTTACGCGCTTGCGGCAGATGAACTGGCCCGGCAACGCGCCCGTATCGGCATGGTGTTCCAGCATTTCAATCTCTTTCCCCATATGACGGTACTCGAAAATATCACGATGGCGCCGCAACTGGTGCTGAATGAAAAACGCCAGGACGCCGAAGAGCAGGCGATGAAACTGCTCGCTAAGGTGGGCTTGACGGACAAGGCTTACGCTTATCCAGCCTCATTGTCCGGCGGGCAGCAGCAGCGGGTCGCGATCGCCCGCGCCCTGGCAATGCGGCCAGACCTGCTGCTGTTCGATGAGCCGACGTCGGCGCTTGATCCTGAGCTTGTCGGGGAGGTGCTCGGCGTGATGCGGCAATTGGCTTCAGAGGGTATGACGATGTTGATTGTGACGCATGAGCTGCGGTTTGTGCGCGATGTCGCGCATACCGTCGTGTTTATGCACGATGGTCAGATAGCCGAGAAAGGGCCGACGTTGAAGGTCATGACTGAACCTGAAACACCCGCGGCGCAGGCATTCTTTTCAACATGTCGTTGATGCGATGATCCAGCCGTTAAGGCACAACGGCATCCGCAGGCGGTGAAAGCGTGCGTTCTGGCGGGCTGATGAAAAAAGACGTCCGGGACGCTGCGCTGGCTCCGCGATGAACCTTTTTTACGCCCCCTCCTGAATATGTTGCGTTATTGTTTTGTAAATAACAAAATTGTTATTTGTTTTTTAATTAAATGATGCGAATAACCCTCTAAGCCATGCATGAGTAACAACTCATGTGATGGCAATCGTATTTACAGAAGCCCCGTGACGTTCACTTTAAAATAATTTTATTTTTTAAAATTATAATATTGACAGAGTGAGCAGGGTTTATGCATAAATCGTTTGAAATATAATCAGTTGAGTCATTTTTAAATAAAAACAAGATGGAATTTTATCGCCATAAAATAAATTTATTCCCCTGTATTTTATTGACTAACGTCAGTCTATTGTTTGTTTTGTGTTCTCCTAATTCATTGAATATAAATAATTATTCTGTTTTCTGTGACGTGTGTTGAACGAGCGTTCAGGTAAATTGTGAGTCATCGCACATACCTCAGTGTAAGTTATTTAATAGAATTCACGGCGAAAAATGGAATATGGAAAGCGTGCTATGGATAATGTTCTTCTGCCAAAGACACAACACCTCGTTGTTTTTCAGGAGGTCATTAGATGCGGTTCTATCGGGTCTGCAGCTAAACAGCTTGGGTTAACCCAACCAGCGGTAAGTAAAATTATCAGCGATATTGAAGCCTATTTTGGCATCGAGCTGATGGTGCGAAAAAATACCGGTGTGACGTTAACCAGCGCAGGTCAGGTCCTGCTGGCATACTCCGAATCCATTACCCGGGAAATGAAAAACATGGTCAGCGAGATGAACAGCCTGAGCTCAGGCGGCGCCGTTGACGTGTCATTTGGTTTTCCGTCGCTGATCGGGTTCACCTTGCTGCCGGGGATGATGAAAACGTTTAAAGCGGTGTTTCCTGGCGCGCAGGTTTCTCTGTTTGAAGCGCAGCTCTCATCCTTTCTGCCCGCACTGCGCGACGGGCGCCTGGATTTTGCCATCGGTACGCTGGATGACGAGATGCAGTTGCAGGACCTGCAGGTTGAACCGTTGTTTGAATCGGAGTTTGTGGTTGTTGCCAGTCAGTCCCGAACGTGCAACGGGGAGATAACGCTGGAGTCGTTGCAAAACGAACAGTGGGTTCTCCCGCACACCGAAATGGGCTACTACAAAGAACTGCTCGCCACCCTCCAGACGCATCACATCAGCACCGAAAACATTGTCAAAACCGATTCCGTCGTCACGATTTATAACCTCGTACTGAACGCCGATTTTTTAACGGTGATTCCATGCGATATGACCACACCGTTCGGTTCGGATCAATTTATTACCTTACCCGTTAAGGATATTTTGCCGGTAGCACGCTACGCCGCAATATGGTCAAAAAATTATCGACTTAAAAAATCCGCCTCGGTGCTGGTAGACCTGGCGAAACGCTATTCATCACAAAATTGCAGAAGACGAAGACAGCTGGTCGAAGATATTTAATTTTAATTTAATCTGAAAAATTACGGAGTTCTGTAACACAGACCTCTATGCCCTGTTATTACCTGAAGTCAGAGAAATTCCTGAAAAGAGGATAATATGCACATTACTTACGATCTCCCGGTAACCCTTGAAGATATTCAGCAGGCAAAGCTTCGCCTTGCAGGTAAAATATATAAAACAGGTATGCCGCGCTCTAATTATCTGAGCGAACAATGCAAAGGCGAAATATTCCTCAAGTTTGAAAATATGCAGCGTACCGGGTCGTTTAAAATTCGCGGCGCTTTTAACAAGCTGAGCTCCTTAACCATGGAAGAACGCCGCAAAGGCGTGGTGGCATGCTCGGCGGGCAACCATGCACAGGGCGTATCGCTCTCCTGCGCCATGCTCGGTATTGACGGCAAAGTGGTGATGCCGCGCGGCGCGCCGAAATCGAAGGTGGCGGCGACGCAGGATTACTCGGCGGAAGTGGTGCTTCACGGCGATAACTTTAACGACACCATTGCCAAAGTCAGCGAAATCGTCGAGATGGAAGGGCGTATTTTTATTCCGCCTTACGATGATGCGCAGGTTATTGCGGGGCAGGGCACCATTGGGCTGGAAATTTTACAGGACCTGTATGACGTCGATAACGTTATTGTGCCGATTGGCGGCGGCGGCTTAATTGCCGGTATCGCGACGGCGATTAAATCCATTAACCCGACGATTAAAATCATCGGCGTCCAGTCTGAAAACGTACACGGAATGGCGGCGTCCTGGCATGCAGGCGAGATTACCAACCACCGCAATAGCGCCACGTTGGCTGACGGTTGCGACGTCGCGCGTCCGGGGAAACTGACGTTTGAAATCGTACGTGAGCTGGTCGATGACATCGTGCTGGTCACCGAAGACGAAATTCGCGACAGCATGATTGCGCTGATTCAGCGCAATAAGGTCATCACCGAAGGCGCTGGCGCGCTCGCCAGTGCCGCGCTGCTCAGCGGAAAACTGGATGACTACATCCAACGCCGTAAGACCGTCAGCATTATTTCCGGCGGCAATATCGATCTCTCGCGCGTATCACAAATTACCGGATTTGTGGGGGCGTGATCGCCCCACACCAGAACCTGTTACAGAACATTTTTGCTAAGGACACGATATGAGTAATACAGATACCCTCGTCGCCAGCCAGGCAAAAACATCGGCATGGCGTAAATCAGATACGACCTGGACGCTTGGGCTTTTCGGCACTGCGATCGGCGCCGGTGTTTTGTTCTTCCCTATCCGCGCGGGTTACGGCGGTTTAATTCCTATCCTTATCATGCTGGTGCTGGCGTACCCCATCGCCTTCTATTGCCACCGCGCCTTGGCGCGCCTGTGTTTGTCGGGGAAAAACCCTTCCGGCAACATCACGGAAACGGTGGAAGAGCACTTCGGTAAAACCGGCGGCGTGGTCATCACTTTCCTGTACTTCTTTGCGATTTGTCCGCTACTGTGGATTTACGGCGTAACCATTACCAACACCTTTATGACTTTCTGGGAAAACCAGTTGGGCTACGCGGCGTTGAACCGTGGGGTCGTGGCGCTGTTCCTGCTGCTGCTGATGGCGTTTGTCATCTGGTTTGGTAAAGACCTGATGGTGAAAGTCATGAGCTTTCTGGTCTTCCCGTTTATCGCAAGCCTGGTGCTGATTTCGCTCTCTCTGATCCCGTACTGGAACTCTGCCGTTATCGAACAGGTTAACCTGAGCGACATCGCCTTTACCGGCCATGACGGCATTCTGGTCACCGTGTGGCTGGGGATCTCCATCATGGTGTTCTCTTTTAACTTCTCGCCGATCGTCTCGTCTTTCGTGGTCTCCAAGCGTGAAGAGTATGAAAAAGACTATGGGAATGACTACACCGAACGCAAATGCTCGCAGATTATTTCCCGCGCCAGCATGCTGATGGTCGCCGTGGTGATGTTCTTTGCCTTCAGTTGCCTGTTTACGCTCTCTCCGCAGAACATGGCGGAAGCGAAAGCGCAGAACATTCCGGTGCTCTCCTATTTGGCGAACCACTTCGCCACCATGACCGGCACCAAATCAACGTTCGCTGTCGTGCTGGAGTTCGGCGCGTCCATTATCGCGCTGGTCGCTATCTTCAAATCCTTCTTCGGCCACTACCTCGGCACGCTGGAAGGGCTCAATGGCCTGGTCCTCAAGTTCGGCTACAAAGGCGACAAGACCAAAGTGTCAACGGGCAAACTGAATACCATCAGCATGGTCTTCATCATGGGCTCCACCTGGGTGGTGGCTTACGCTAACCCGAACATTCTGGACCTGATTGAAGCCATGGGGGCGCCGATCATCGCTTCTCTGCTGTGCCTGTTGCCGATGTACGCTATTCGTAAAGCGCCGTCGCTGGCGAAATACAAAGGCAAACTGGACAACGTATTTGTTACCGCGATTGGCCTGCTGACCATTCTGAATATTGTCTACAAACTCTTCTAATCACCTATGCCCTAAATCATTCAGGCTGCTGCAATGCAGCCTGAATCCTTCAGGTATACAGAGCTCAAAATCAGGATGAGCGGAGAATCCGAATGATTGAATTCCCTGTAGTGTTGGTTATCAATTGTGGTTCATCGTCGATTAAATTCTCGGTCATGGATGCGCAATCACAGGATGTATTACTGACAGGTATTGCGGAAGGTATTCATACCGAGCATACGACATTAAGCGTTAACGGCAATGAGCCGGTTGAATTACCTCAGCAGAATTACGAATGTGCGCTCAGCGCAATTACCGTTGAGCTGGAACAGCGCAACTTAATGCGCAGTGTGGCCCTGATTGGTCACCGTATTGCCCACGGCGGCAGCATCTTTAATGAGTCTGTATTAATTACCGATGAGGTCATCGAATTAATTCGCCAGGTATCGCCGCTGGCGCCATTGCACAACTTTGCCAACCTGAGCGGTGTGGAGTCGGCGAAGCACCTGTTCCCAGGCGTGAAGCAGGTGGCGGTCTTTGATACCAGCTTCCATCAGACGCTGGCGCCGGAGGCCTACCTCTACGGCCTGCCGTGGCGCTACTTTGAAGAGCATGGCGTGCGCCGTTACGGTTTCCACGGGACCTCGCATCGCTATGTCTCACAGCAGGCTCACACGCTGCTGAATCTTGACGAGCAGGATTCCGGGTTGGTGATTGCTCACTTAGGCAACGGCGCCTCTATTTGCGCGGTGCGCAACGGCAAAAGCGTGGATACCTCAATGGGGATGACGCCGCTCGAAGGGCTGATGATGGGCACCCGCTGCGGTGATGTGGATTTCGGCGCCATGAGCTGGATTGCCAGCCAGACCGGACAAACGCTCAACGACCTGGAACGGGTAGTGAACAAAGAGTCTGGCCTGCTCGGCATCTCGGGGCTCTCTTCCGATCTGCGTACGCTGGAAAAAGCCTGGCATGAAGGTCATTACCATGCGCGTCTGGCAATTAAAACCTTTGTCCACCGTATTGCCCGCCATATCGGCGGACACGCCATGGCGCTAAAACGCCTCGATGGCATTATTTTTACCGGCGGCATTGGCGAAAACTCGACATTAATTCGTCAACTGGTCGTCGAACATTTACAGGTGTTAGGCATTACGCTCGACCCTGTCAAAAACCAATTACCGGGTAAAGCCGGGGAGCGAATGATTTCTCAGGTGGATTCACGGGTGGCGTGTGCCGTTATTCCCACCAATGAAGAGAAGATGATTGCGTTGGACGCCATTCATTTAGGAAAAATTAACGCTCCAGCCGAATACGCTTAATTTACAGAGAGACTATTTTCATGAAGGTAAATATCGATACCAGCGATATGCTGTATACCGACGCTTGGCAGGGATTTAACGGTTCGGCGTGGAAAAGCGAAATTAACGTTCGGGATTTTATTCAGAATAACTACACCCCGTACGAAGGCGATGAAAGCTTCCTGGCAGACGCCACGCCCGCGACCACCGCGCTGTGGGAAAGCGTCATGGAGGGGATCCGCATTGAAAACGCCACTCACGCGCCAGTGGATTTCGACACCAACGTCGCGACCAGTATCGTCGCGCATGCGCCGGGCTATATTGATAAGCGCTTAGAAACCATTGTCGGTCTGCAAACGGATAAACCGCTCAAGCGCGCGCTGCATCCGTTTGGCGGCATCAACATGATTAAAAGCTCGTTCGACGCCTACGGCCGCGAGATGGACCCGCAGTTTGAATTCCTGTTTACCCATCTGCGCAAAACCCATAACCAGGGGGTCTTCGACGTTTATTCGCCGGATATGCTGCGCTGCCGTAAATCCGGGGTGCTCACCGGTTTACCGGACGGCTACGGGCGCGGGCGCATCATCGGCGATTATCGTCGTGTGGCGCTGTACGGGATTACCTGGCTGGTACGCGAGCGCGAGCTGCAGTTTGCCGACCTGCAATCCCGGCTGGAGCGCGGTGAAGATCTGGAGGCGACCCTTCGTCTGCGTGAAGAGCTGGCGGAACACCGCCGCGCGCTGCTGGAGATCCAGCAGATGGCGGCAAGCTACGGTTGTGATATCTCCCGTCCGGCGCAGAACGCTCAGGAGGCTATCCAGTGGCTGTACTTCGCCTATCTGGCGGCGGTGAAATCGCAAAACGGCGGCGCGATGTCGCTTGGCCGTACGGCGTCGTTCCTCGATATCTATATTGAGCGCGATATACGCGCCGGGCGCCTGAACGAAACCCAGGCCCAGGAGCTTATCGACCACTTCATCATGAAGATCCGTATGGTGCGCTTCCTGCGTACGCCGGAGTTTGATTCCCTGTTCTCCGGCGATCCTATCTGGGCAACGGAGGTTATTGGCGGGATGGGGCTGGATGGCCGCACGCTGGTGACGAAGAGTTCGTTCCGCTACCTGCATACGCTGCATACGATGGGACCCGCGCCAGAGCCAAACCTGACGATTCTCTGGTCGGACGCGCTGCCGATCGCCTTTAAAAAGTATGCCGCGCAGATGTCGATTGAGACCTCCTCGTTGCAGTACGAAAACGACGATCTCATGCGTGCGGATTTCAACAGCGATGATTACGCCATCGCCTGCTGCGTCAGCCCGATGGTCATCGGCAAGCAGATGCAGTTCTTCGGCGCCCGCGCCAACCTCGCGAAGACGCTGCTGTACGCGATCAACGGCGGGGTGGATGAGAAGCTGAAAATTCAGGTCGGGCCGAAAACCGCGCCGCTCATGGATGAGGTGTTGGACTACGCCACGGTGATGGATAGCCTGGATCACTTTATGGACTGGCTGGCGGTGCAGTACATCAGCGCGCTGAATCTTATCCACTATATGCACGATAAGTACAGCTACGAAGCCTCGCTGATGGCGCTGCATGACCGCGACGTTCACCGCACCATGGCCTGCGGTATCGCCGGGCTGTCGGTCGCGGTGGATTCGCTCTCGGCGATTAAGTACGCGAAAGTGAAACCGGTGCGCGACCCTGACGGACTGGCGGTCGATTTCGTCATCGAAGGCGACTACCCGCAGTATGGCAACAACGATGAGCGCGTGGACAGCATCGCCTGCGATCTGGTCGAACGCTTTATGCGTAAGATTAGCGCGCTGCCAACCTACCGCAACGCGGTACCGACGCAGTCGATCCTGACCATCACCTCCAACGTGGTGTACGGCCAGAAAACCGGCAACACGCCGGATGGCCGCCGGGCGGGAATGCCGTTTGCGCCGGGGGCTAACCCGATGCACGGACGCGATCGCAAAGGGGCAGTGGCTTCGCTGACCTCGGTGGCGAAACTGCCGTTTGCTTACGCAAAAGACGGGATTTCCTACACCTTCTCGATTGTGCCGGCGGCGCTGGGCAAAGAGGACGGCGCGCGGAAAACCAATCTGGTGGGGCTGCTTGACGGTTATTTCCACCATGAGGAGGCCATCGAGGGCGGTCAGCATCTCAACGTCAACGTGATGAACCGCGATATGCTGCTGGATGCGATTGAGCATCCTGAGAAATATCCGAATCTGACGATTCGCGTTTCTGGTTATGCGGTGCGCTTCAATGCATTGACGCGCGAGCAACAGCAGGACGTTATTTCCCGTACCTTCACCCAGTCGTTGTAATTTCGTCCCTTTCCAGGCCGCCGTTCCGGCGGCCTGAACATTTATTTTCTCGTCGCAACTGGCATTAAATACAAAAATGTATAAATAATTCATTACATACATTCACGACAGGGTGAAAAATAATGCGCTGTCTTTTGGCAAGCTCTCTACAGGATGAAATGATGAAAAAAATGACTCGTGTTGCTGTGCTGGCGCTGTCCGTTGCTGGCTTCTCCATGGCTGCTCAGGCGGCTGATGTGGCGCCAGCGCCTTCACAGGATCCGATTGTTCAGCACCTGAAGCTGAGCAACGAGCAGGTAACCAAAATCAAAAGCCTGCACGATCAGATGGCGAAAAGCGTTGAGCAGGTTTCCATGAAAGACGTCAAAGACGGCGCGCTGATTGACGTTATCCAGTCGGGTAAATGGAACGAGAAAGCGGTGAAAGATCAGCTGGCTGCGTTTAGCAAAGTGGATCAGCAGGTTCGTTACTACCGTGTGAAATACTACTTCGACGTCAACCAGGTGTTGACGCCGGAACAGCGTAAGCAGGTTCGCGACGATCTGATTCAGGCCGCCACGAACTAAGCATGACGGTGAATACCCCGGTCATCACGGCCGGGGTATTTTTTTGCCCGAAATTCTGCCATGTGATCCACCTCTCACATACGATATTGATAGAATACTTTTCTAAATTTCATCCTGATTGTGAAAATTTTTCCCTGATATAAGTGAATTCTTATCATAATGGCGATTTTTTTCTCCGTCCTCACGAGTATGATTTCTCCATTCCAATAACTCGCCTGCACTACGCACCGCGCATCGCCCTGACGCGGTTCGAAAAAATAATAAAACCTCTACCTACAAGCGAGATCTTTATGGAAACGGCTACAAATACTAGCGTCGTTGTGGATGGTATTGCGCCCGGACGTCGGGCAAATATGACAGAGAGCGAATGGAAGGAAGCGATTAAATTCGATAGTACCGATACCGGTTGGGTCATCATGAGTATCGGGATGGCTATCGGCGCGGGCATTGTTTTTTTACCAGTACAGGTTGGATTAATGGGACTGTGGGTATTCTTACTCTCTTCCATTATTGGCTACCCGGCGATGTATTTATTCCAGCGCTTATTTATTAATACGCTTGCGGAATCCCCGGAATGCAAAGATTACCCGAGCGTGATTAGCGGTTATCTGGGTAAAAACTGGGGGATACTGTTAGGCGCGCTCTATTTCGTGATGCTGGTTATCTGGATGTTTGTTTATTCCACGGCGATCACCAACGACAGCGCCTCCTATCTACACACCTTTGGCGTGACCGAAGGCCTGCTTTCCGACAGCCCGTTCTACGGCCTGGTGCTGATCTGCATCCTGGTCGCTATTTCGTCGCGTGGAGAGAAACTGCTGTTCAAAATCTCCACCGGGATGGTGTTAACCAAACTGTTGGTCGTGGCGGCGCTCGGCGTGTCGATGGTTGGTCTGTGGCATCTGTACAACGCAGGTACATTGCCGCCGATGGGGCTGCTTATCAAAAACGCGATTATTACGCTCCCCTTTACCCTGACGTCGATTCTGTTTATCCAGACCCTAAGCCCGATGGTGATTTCCTACCGCTCCCGTGAAAAATCACCGGAAGTGGCGCGTTATAAGGCGCTGCGGGCGATGAATATTGCCTTTGCCATTCTGTTCGTGACGGTCTTTTTCTACGCGGTGTCATTTACCCTGGCGATGGGCCACGACGAGGCGGTTAAAGCCTACGAGCAGAATATCTCCGCGCTGGCTATCGCGGCGCAGTTTATCAGCGGCGACGGCGCCGGGTGGGTGAAAGTCGTCAGCGTTATTTTAAATATTTTTGCCGTGATGACCGCCTTCTTCGGCGTGTACCTCGGTTTCCGTGAAGCGACCCAGGGCATTGTGATGAACCTGCTGCGCCGTAAATTTCCGGCGGACCGGATCAGTGAAAAGCACGTTCAGCGCGGGATCATGGTATTTGCCATCCTGCTCGCCTGGAGCGCCATCGTGCTTAACGCCCCGGTGCTGAGCTTCACCTCTATTTGCAGTCCTATTTTTGGCATGGTGGGTTGCCTGATTCCGGCCTGGCTGGTCTACAAGGTGCCTGCGCTGCACAAGTACAAAGGTGTCTCGCTGATGGTAATCATCATCACCGGTCTGCTGCTGTGCGTATCGCCGTTTCTCGCATTTTCCTGATGCGGGAAAGTCTGTTCCCTGAGTAAGAGTGAAGGTTGATTGTATGTTAAACCCTGAATGTTCTCCGTTATGGAAAAAGTTTATCCGCGCTGTGCAGGAGGAAGTGAAACCTGCGCTGGGTTGCACGGAGCCTGTTTCACTGGCGCTGGCGAGCGCCGTGGCGGCCGCTCAACTGGACGGCGAGGTTGAACGCATTGAAGCCTGGGTTTCCCCTAATCTGATGAAAAATGGGATGGGGGTCACCGTGCCGGGAACCGGCATGGTAGGGCTGCCTGTCGCCGCCGCGCTGGGGGCGCTGGGCGGCGACCCGGCGGCCGGGCTGGAGGTGCTTAAGCAGGCATCGCCGGAGGCCATCGCGCAGGCGAAACATATGCTGGCGGAAGGGAAGGTATGCATCAGAGTTCAGGAACCCTGCGACGAGCTTCTGTATTCCCGTGCGAAGGTCTGGCGCGGCGAGCGCTGGGCGAGTACTACCATTGCCGGCGGTCACACCCGTGTTGTCGCCATCGAAAAGCAGGGGGAGACGCTGTTCTCCCGTGATGACGCGGCAAATACGCAGGAGGATAACGATCCGCTGGCGGTGATGGCGCAGACTTCGCTTGCCGACATTCTCAATTTTATTGAGCATGTTCCGTTCGAGGAGATCCGTTTTATCCTCGATGCGGCAAAGCTGAACGATGCGCTGTCTCGCGAAGGCCTGCTGGGCAAGTGGGGGCTACACATCGGCGCAACGCTGGAAAAACAGTGTGAACGCGGGCTGATGACCTACGATCTCTCCTCGGAAATCGTGATTCGTACTGCGGCTGCGTCGGATGCGCGTATGGGCGGCGCTTCGCTTCCGGCGATGAGCAACTCAGGGTCAGGGAATCAGGGGATTGCGGCCACGATGCCAGTGGTCGTGGTGGCTGAGCATTTCCATGCCGGGGATGAGCGGCTTGCCAGAGCGCTGATGCTGTCCCACCTGAGCGCCATCTATATCCATGCCCAGCTGCCGCGGCTGTCCGCACTTTGTGCGGCGACCACGGCGTCAATGGGGGCTGCGGCAGGGATGAGTTGGCTGGTGGACGGGCATTACGATACGTTGGCGAAAGCCATCAGCAGTATGATTGGCGATGTCAGCGGGATTATCTGCGATGGGGCTTCCAACAGCTGCGCGATGAAAGTCTCCACCAGCGCGTCGTCGGCCTGGAAAGCGGTGCTGATGGCGCTGGACAACACGGCGGTAACGGGAGATGAGGGCATCGTGGCGCACGATGTTGAAGACTCGGTATCGAACCTCTGCGCGCTGGCCTGCAACGCCATGCAGCAGACCGACCGGCAGATCATCGACATTATGGCGAAGAAGGCGTCATAAACGTGATAAACCCCGGGTTGCCGTAATATTTGTCAGTTAAGCACTGCGGGTCATTCCGTTCACTGTATGACCTGTTGATTCTGTCACTTCACATCCTGTGAACGGGACAAGGGGCCACCACGGCCCCTTGTCAATCCCCGTGGCCCCGCAGCGAAATCGGTGCTTCGCACTACGCTCACCTCCCGACCCTCTGCCTGCGGTCGGCTCCATTCGACGTCCTGTCTCATGTCGCCTCTGGCCGCCTTCCCTGGCGTCCAGCCCTTGTCATCCGGTCTCCGGTTCGCCGATTTCAGCGGGGACTCAACACCCGTGCCCGGTACGACAGACGAAATCATCGTATAATCCGGGCCGATTAAATCAAAAAGTGTCACCTATGTGACCGGTCAGCTCTGTAACCCATGTGACCGGTTCATACACGGCGAGCGCCTTTGACACGTTCACCGCAGAGAAATTGACAGGAAGCTGAGGAGGAAAAGTGAACGGAACGGTTCCACTCTTTCTTCAAAGGGTGGTCTTTAAAGCAAAATAATGAATAAAAATTCATTATTTTGCTTAACTGAGTGGCATTACAGCGAATGCTGGCCTTTCAGAAGGTAACGCGAGGGCTTATTTCAGACCGGCCGCATCACGCAGCAGGGCGGCTTTGTCGGTTTTTTCCCATGGGAAATGTTCGCGACCAAAGTGACCGTATGCTGCGGTTTCTTTGTAGATCGGGTGCAGCAGATCCAGCATCTGGATAAGACCGTACGGACGCAGGTCGAAGAACTCGCGGACCAGCCCAATCAACTGCTCGCCCGGCACTTTCTCGGTACCAAAGGTTTCCACCATGATGGAGGTCGGTTCAGCAACGCCGATAGCGTAGGAAACCTGAATCTCACAACGGTCAGCCAGGCCCGCCGCAACGATGTTTTTCGCCACATAACGTGCCGCGTACGCCGCAGAACGGTCAACTTTGGAGGGATCTTTACCTGAGAACGCGCCGCCGCCGTGACGTGCCATACCGCCGTAGGTATCAACGATAATTTTACGACCGGTCAGACCGCAGTCGCCCATCGGGCCGCCGATGACGAAACGTCCGGTCGGGTTGATGAAGAATTTGGTGGCGCTGCTCAGCCACTCGGTCGGCAGAACCGGCTTGATAATCTCTTCCATCACCGCTTCTTGCAGGGATTTCTGGTCGATATCTTCAGCGTGCTGGGTAGACAGTACCACCGCGTCGATACCGACGATTTTGCCGTCGTCATACTGGAAGGTGACCTGGCTTTTCGCATCCGGGCGCAGCCACGGCAGGGTGCCGTTTTTACGCACTTCAGCCTGGCGCTGCACCAGACGGTGCGCATAAGTCACCGGTGCTGGCATCAGCACGTCGGTTTCGTTGGTCGCGTAGCCGAACATCAGGCCCTGATCGCCTGCGCCCTGCTCCAGCGGGTCAGCGCGGTCGACGCCCTGGTTGATATCCGGAGACTGCTTGCCAATCGCGCTCAGTACGGCGCAGGAGTTGGCATCAAAGCCCATATCGGAATGCACATAGCCAATTTCGCGAACCGTGTTGCGGGTGATCTCTTCGATATCGACCCACGCGCTGGTCGTGATTTCGCCGCCGACCAGCACCATGCCGGTTTTGACATAGGTTTCACACGCGACGCGCGCTTTCGGATCCTGTTCCAGGATTGCATCCAGAACGGCGTCGGAGATTTGGTCAGCAATTTTGTCAGGATGCCCTTCAGATACGGACTCGGACGTAAAGAGGTGTTTTGCCATGTTTATTTCACCTGAATGAATACGGGGAGCTCAAACTATCGCGTGGTAAGGCCATTAACGGGATAATCCTCGATGGCATATCGTATAAGCCACAAGAAGTCTGAGTGTTAATCAGTATAGATGGATTAACATCTGGACGGCTATTTTAGGGCAGATATTCACCCGATTTCCAGTTTTTTTTGATCCGGGTCGCACAGAGCGATTAGCGGCTAATGGAAATATTTCCTGACAGAGACATTTTTTACACATTTTTATTTTGCATTTTTGCGCCTGAATCGGTATAAAACGCCGCGCGCGGCTCATCAAAAAAGCGCACGATAGAGGTTATCGTGACGCCACTTCCAGCCGGGTTAAGCAGTGGACTTTTAGCTTTGGCTTGTCGCTGGTCTCAGGAGGCTGGCGTGGAGGTGATACGAGATAATGAACCGTCTTTTTTCGCTGAATCTGTCGCGCCGTTCTGGCGTGCATTTGTCCCCCATTACCTGCATTTCTGCTATTCAAATCTGCCGAAGTTATACCCATCTCGGCGCTACTCAGGATTCCAGGGCCGGTACGGCGCTGTGAGGACTGGACAAGGGCTCTCCTTTTTATAAAGGGGTTTTCTCGTGGTTTCTCCGGGCAGTCATACAAACCCCGGGTACGTGTTTTACAATCATATGAACAAGAAACCGGTCGCACAGACGGTGTTTCAGCATACCGTGCTGGACATTCAGGCTGTTTATGGGTTGTTATCGCAGTGTGACATTGCGATAGTAGTCAACTGTCTTACACTTTCGACAATATTTGAGGTTCGCTATGTCTGACGACATGTCTGTATTTTCGCCTTCGTCAGCAGGCGAACAAGGTGTACTCCGTTCTATGCAGGAGGTGGCAATGAGCTCTCAGGAGGCCAGCAAGATGCTGCGCACATACAACATTGCCTGGTGGGGCAATAATTACTACGACGTGAACGAACTGGGCCATATCAGCGTTTGCCCTGACCCGGACGTTCCGGAGGCCCGCGTCGATCTCGCTAAGCTTGTGAAAGCCCGCGAAGCCCAGGGACAGCGGTTACCGGCGCTGTTTTGCTTCCCGCAGATCCTGCAACACCGTCTGCGTTCGATTAACGCCGCGTTTAAGCGCGCGCGCGAATCCTACGGCTACAATGGCGACTACTTCCTGGTTTACCCGATCAAGGTGAACCAGCACCGCCGCGTGATTGAATCGCTTATCCACTCCGGCGAGCCGCTGGGTCTGGAAGCAGGCTCCAAAGCGGAGCTGATGGCGGTTCTGGCGCACGCGGGCATGACCCGTTCGGTGATCGTGTGTAACGGCTATAAAGACCGTGAATATATTCGTCTGGCGCTGATCGGCGAGAAGATGGGCCATAAGGTCTATCTGGTTATCGAAAAGATGTCCGAAGTCGCTATCGTGCTGGAAGAAGCCGAGCGCCTGAACGTGGTGCCGCGCCTTGGCGTGCGTGCGCGTCTGGCCTCTCAGGGCTCCGGCAAATGGCAGTCTTCCGGCGGCGAAAAATCCAAGTTCGGCCTGGCGGCGACGCAGGTTCTGCAACTGGTGGAAATCCTGCGTGAGCATGGCCGTCTGGACAGCATTCAGTTGCTGCACTTCCACCTCGGTTCACAGATGGCCAATATTCGCGACATCGCCACTGGCGTGCGTGAATCCGCCCGTTTCTACGTTGAGCTGCATAAGCTTGGCGTAAACATCCAGTGCTTCGACGTCGGCGGCGGTCTGGGCGTGGATTACGAAGGCACTCGTTCGCAGTCCGATTGCTCGGTGAACTACGGCCTGAACGAATACGCGAACAACATTATCTGGGCGATCGGCGACGCCTGCGAAGAGCACGGCCTGCCGCACCCGACGGTGATCACGGAGTCCGGCCGCGCGGTGACCGCGCACCATACCGTGCTGGTTTCTAACATTATCGGCGTTGAACGTAACGAATACACCGAGCCGACTGCGCCAGCCGAAGATGCGCCGCGCGCGCTGCAAAGCATGTGGGAAACCTGGCAGGAGATGCATGAGCCTGGCACCCGTCGCTCACTGCGCGAATGGCTGCACGACAGCCAGATGGACCTGCATGATATTCACATTGGCTACTCCTCCGGCACTTTCAGCCTGCAGGAGCGCGCGTGGGCCGAGCAGCTTTACCTGAGCATGTGCCACGAAGTCCAGAAACAGCTGGATCCGCAGAACCGTGCGCATCGTCCGATCATTGATGAGCTGCAGGAACGTATGGCGGACAAAATGTACGTCAACTTCTCGCTGTTCCAGTCAATGCCGGATGCGTGGGGTATCGATCAGCTGTTCCCGGTGCTGCCGTTGGAAGGGCTGGATCAGGTACCTGAGCGTCGCGCTGTGTTGCTGGATATTACCTGCGACTCCGATGGTGCTATCGATCACTACATCGACGGCGACGGTATCGCCACCACCATGCCGATGCCGGAGTACGACCCGGAGAACCCGCCGATGCTGGGCTTCTTTATGGTCGGCGCCTATCAGGAGATCCTCGGCAACATGCACAACCTGTTCGGCGATACCGAAGCGGTCGACGTGTTTGTCTTCCCTGACGGCAGCGTGGAGGTTGAGCTCTCCGATGAAGGGGATACGGTGGCGGATATGCTGCAGTACGTGCAGCTCGACCCGAATACGTTGCTGACGCAGTTCCGCGACCAGGTGAAAAACACCGGTCTGGACGAGGCGCTTCAGCAGCAGTTCCTCGAAGAGTTTGAAGCGGGTCTGTACGGCTATACATATCTGGAAGACGAGTAACACGTCAAGCCCGGGACGAGTGTCCGGGCTTGAACCTGTATGAAATAACGGCGATAATTCGCCTTAACAAGCCGTACGCAAATCAATCCCTTCCTCGTCGGGCCTAACGACGCGGAGGGGATTTTTTTTCATCGACTTTTAAACACGACGATTTTAAAAGAGGTCAGCACATGAGCACCTTAGGTCATCAGTACGATAACTCCCTGGTATCTAACGCCTTTGGTTTTTTACGTCTTCCGATGAACTTCCAGCCGTATGACAGCAATGCTGACTGGGTCATCACCGGCGTGCCGTTCGATATGGCGACATCCGGCCGTGCGGGCGGGCGTCACGGCCCGGCGGCGATTCGCCAGGTATCGACCAACCTTGCCTGGGAACACAACCGTTTCCCGTGGAACTTCGATATGCGCGAGCGCCTGAACGTCGTGGACTGCGGCGATCTGGTGTATGCCTTTGGCGATGCCCGCGAAATGAGCGAGAAACTGCAGGCGCACGCGGAAAAACTGCTGGCGGCCGGCAAGCGTATGCTTTCCTTCGGCGGCGATCACTTCGTGACCCTGCCGCTGTTGCGCGCGCATGCGAAGCACTTTGGTAAAATGGCGCTGGTGCATTTCGACGCCCACACCGATACCTATGCTAACGGCTGCGAATTCGATCACGGCACCATGTTCTTTACCGCGCCGAACGAAGGCCTGATCGATCCTAACCACTCCGTGCAGATCGGTATTCGTACTGAGTTCGACAAAGACAACGGTTTCACCGTTCTCGATGCCGGTCAGGTCAACGATCGCAGCGTTGATGATGTGATTGCGCAGGTGAAAACGATTGTTGGCGATATGCCGGTCTATCTGACCTTTGATATCGACGCGCTGGATCCGGCTTTCGCGCCAGGGACCGGCACGCCGGTTATCGGCGGCCTGACTACCGATCGCGCCATTAAGCTGGTGCGTGGCCTGAAAGATCTGAACATCGTGGGGATGGACGTGGTGGAAGTCTCTCCGGCGTACGATCAGTCTGAAATAACCGCGCTTGCCGCCGCGACCTTAGCGCTGGAAATGCTTTACCTCCAGGCGGCGAAGAAAGGCGAATAATCGCGCCTGCTGGCCTTTGTCCCTCTCCCGTACAAAAGGAGAGGGACGGGCCGGGAATTATTTAATGCCGTCCGCCGCCATACGGTCGCGGATGTGCTGGGCACGCTCTTCCGAAGCCGGGTGATCGTCAAGCATTGAGCTCTGGCGGCCTGCTTCCAGTTTCGCCAGTTTTTCGAAGCTGGTGGCCAACCCCGACGGATTGATGCCGCGTTTGCGCAACAAATCGTACGAATAGTCGTCCGCTTCTGATTCCTGGCGCTGGGAGAACTGCGCGTTCACCAGTTTTTCGCCGAGATCGCCAAGCTGCGACTGCGACAGGCTGCCGATCATTCCGCCCGCAGAGGCGGCAATGGCGCGCAGGGCGTTGGTGCCGAGGGCGACCTGCATCCCTTTCTTGACGTGGCCCAGGGCGACGTGACCCATCTCATGGCCGATAACCGCTTCCACCTCGTTGTCGGTCATTATATCCATCAGCCCGCTGTAGACGCGGATACAGCCGTTAGCCATCGCGAAAGCGTTCACGTCTTTCGTCACATAAACCTTGTAGTTCACCGGCTGGCCGTTGATGTTATCGCCGAGCGCGGAGGCGATTTTGTTCAGGCGTTTGCTGTAGTCGCTGTCCGCCGGGGCGATAGTCGCTTTGCTGTCCATCTCTTTACAGGATTGATCGCTTAACGCTTTTATCTGGGCGTCGCTGAGCGAGTAGGCCTGGAATGCTTCGGCGCCAGAGGTCATCAGCGCGTTTGAATCCATATTCTGACAACCGGTCAGAGCGGCTGCCACGCCAATGGCAAGCAACGCAGAGCGAAGTTTCATGTTTATCTTCCGCACGATTTGAGTGATCAAAATCCGAAAACGTCCCGGACGCGTAACGCGGTGGGATTTCAGGCAAAGTATAAAGAAAATAACGTGAAGCAGGCGAGGGGATTGCGCAACATGCGCGCACGATCCAGAGATTTCTGAAGCCGCACCCGGATGCTCCATGTACATGCTTTGTCGCTTGGGTTACATTGTTCACACTTTTTTCTGGCGTAGCCTAAAACGCGCGATCGTCAAGCCGTTTTGGTGTTGCCTTCAACAGTCCGATCTGGAGTCAAAATGTCCTCACGTAAAGAGCTTGCTAATGCTATTCGTGCGCTGAGCATGGACGCAGTACAGAAAGCCAAATCCGGTCACCCGGGCGCCCCGATGGGTATGGCTGACATTGCCGAAGTCCTGTGGCGTGATTTCCTGAACCACAACCCGCAGAACCCGTCCTGGGCTGACCGCGATCGCTTCGTGCTGTCCAACGGCCACGGCTCCATGCTGATCTATAGCCTGCTGCACCTCACTGGCTACGATCTGCCGATTGAAGAGCTGAAAAACTTTCGTCAACTGCACTCCAAAACCCCGGGTCACCCGGAAGTGGGCTACACTGCGGGCGTTGAAACCACCACCGGCCCGCTGGGTCAGGGTATCGCCAACGCAGTAGGTATGGCTATCGCGGAAAAGACGCTGGCGGCGCAGTTCAACCGTCCGGGTCACGATATCGTGAACCATTATACTTATGCGTTCATGGGCGACGGCTGCATGATGGAAGGTATCTCCCACGAAGTGTGCTCCCTGGCGGGTACCCTGAAGCTGGGCAAGCTGGTGGCATTCTATGATGACAACGGCATCTCCATCGACGGCCATGTTGAAGGCTGGTTCACTGACGATACCGCTAAACGTTTCGAAGCTTACGGCTGGCACGTTGTGCGCGGCGTGGACGGCCACAATGCCGACGCCATCAAACGCGCAGTAGAAGAAGCGCGCGCCGTGACCGACAAACCGTCCCTGCTGATGTGCAAAACCATCATCGGCTTCGGTTCTCCGAACAAAGCGGGCACCCATGATTCCCACGGCGCGCCGCTGGGCGATGCTGAAATCGCGCTGACCCGCGAAGCGCTTGGCTGGAAGCACCCGGCATTCGAAATCCCGTCTGACATCTACGCTCAGTGGGATGCGAAAGAAGCCGGTCAGGCGAAAGAGTCCGCCTGGAACGAGAAGTTCGCTGCCTATGCGAAAGCCTTCCCGCAGGAAGCCGCAGAATTCACCCGTCGTATGAAGGGTGAGATGCCGTCTGACTTTGACGCGAAAGCGAACGCGTTCATCGCGAAACTGCAGGCTAACCCGGCGAAAATCGCCAGTCGTAAAGCGTCTCAGAATGCGATTGAAGCGTTTGGCCCGCTGCTGCCTGAGTTCTTGGGCGGCTCCGCTGACCTGGCTCCGTCTAACCTGACCCTGTGGTCTGGTTCTAAAGCGATTAACGAAGATACCGCCGGTAACTACATCCACTACGGCGTGCGCGAATTCGGTATGACCGCGATCGCTAACGGTATTTCCCTGCACGGCGGTTTCCTGCCGTACACCTCCACCTTCCTGATGTTCGTGGAATATGCCCGTAACGCGGTGCGTATGGCGGCGCTGATGAAACAGCGTCAGGTGATGGTCTATACCCACGACTCCATTGGTCTGGGCGAAGATGGCCCGACGCACCAGCCGGTTGAGCAGGTCGCTTCTCTGCGAGTGACCCCGAACATGAGCACATGGCGTCCGTGCGACCAGGTTGAATCCGCGGTCGCGTGGAAATACGGCGTAGAGCGTCACGACGGCCCGACTGCGCTTATCCTCTCCCGTCAGAACCTGGCGCAGCAGGATCGTACCGAGCAGCAGCTGAAAGACATCGCCCGCGGCGGCTATGTGCTGAAAGATTGCGCCGGTCAACCGGAGCTTATCTTCATTGCTACCGGTTCTGAAGTTGAGCTGGCGGTGGCCGCGTGGGATCAGCTCTCTGCCGAAGGCGTGAAGGCGCGCGTGGTTTCCATGCCGTCTACCGACGCGTTTGACAAGCAGGATGCCGCCTACCGTGAATCCGTACTGCCGAAAGCGGTTTCCGCTCGCGTGGCAGTGGAAGCGGGTATCGCTGACTACTGGTTCAAATATGTGGGCCTGAATGGCGCTATCGTCGGTATGACCACCTTTGGTGAGTCTGCGCCGGCAGAGCTGCTGTTCGAGGAGTTCGGCTTCACCGTAGAGAACGTGGTCGCCAAAGCGAAAGCGCTGCTGTAATTGCTGTTTTGCCCGGCGGCGCTTCGCTTACCGGGTTTAAAATGGCACGAAAACCAGGCCGGGTAAGCGCTAGCGCTTACCCGGCTTTTTTGTATCAGCTATTCCTGATTCTTGTAACGTCGCTGTGAATTATTCCAGATAAAATGTGATGTATGTCATATAGTCAGCTTATTCCACTGGACAGTCATTCCCTTTATTCCTTGTTTCGCTTATTCTAGCTGAAGCGTTTCAGTTGTTTAAATGTTCGACAAATAATCAATCAGTCGCAGTTTGTGGCTGGCGAGGATTCCCCTCGGAGCGTTGCTGGATTACTCTGTCAGCCACCTCAACTCAGGGATAGCCTTGCAGGAGACCTATGACCGTACGCGTAGCGATTAATGGCTTCGGTCGCATTGGACGTAACGTGGTTCGTGCTCTGTATGAATCCGGACGCCGTGCGGAAATCACCGTGGTGGCAATCAATGAACTGGCAGATGCTGCGGGCATCGCGCATTTGTTGAAGTATGACACCAGCCATGGGCGCTTTGCCTGGGATGTTCGCCAGGAGCGTGAGCAATTATTTGTCGGCGATGATGCCATTCGCCTGCTGCACGAGCGCAGTATTGACGCGCTGCCGTGGCGTGAACTGGACATTGACGTGGTGCTGGATTGTACCGGTGTGTACGGTAGCCGCGCTGATGGCGAAGCCCATCTGGCTGCCGGTGCGAGAAAAGTGCTGTTTTCACACCCGGGCGGCAACGATCTCGATGCGACGGTAGTGTATGGCGTGAACCATGACCAGCTTGCCGCCGAACATCGCATCGTCTCAAACGCCTCCTGCACGACCAACTGCATTATTCCCGTCATTAAACTGTTAGATGATGCCTGGGGCATTGAATCGGGTACGGTGACGACCATCCACTCTGCGATGCATGACCAGCAGGTGATCGACGCCTACCACCCTGATTTACGCCGCACCCGCGCGGCCAGCCAGTCTATTATTCCGGTGGACACCAAACTGGCGGCGGGCATCACCCGTATTTTTCCGCAGTTTAACGATCGTTTTGAAGCCATCGCTGTGCGCGTGCCGACCATTAATGTGACGGCAATCGATCTCAGCGTGACGGTGAAAAAACCTGTAAAAGCCAGTGAAGTCAATGCGTTGCTGCAAAAAGCAGCGCTGGGGACATTTCATGGTATAGTTGACTATACGGAATTACCGTTGGTCTCAACAGATTTTAACCACGACCCGCACAGCGCCATTGTCGATGGCACGCAGACGCGAGTCAGTGGTTCGCACCTGATCAAAACGCTGGTCTGGTGTGATAACGAATGGGGTTTCGCTAACCGGATGCTCGACACCACGTTAGCGATGGCCGCACAAGGTTTCAGGTAAAGCGCTCAGGCGCTTGCAAAACTTTATCAAGAATCAACGAGAGGATTCACCATGTCTGTAATTAAGATGACCGATCTGGATCTGGCTGGTAAACGCGTTTTCATCCGTGCCGATCTGAACGTACCGGTTAAAGATGGCAAAGTTACCAGCGACGCGCGTATCCGTGCCTCCCTGCCGACCATCGAACTGGCCCTGAAGCAAGGTGCTAAAGTGATGGTGACTTCTCACCTGGGTCGTCCGACCGAAGGCGAGTACAACGAAGAATTCTCTCTGCTGCCAGTTGTTAATTACCTGAAAGACAAACTGTCCAACCCGGTTCGCCTGGTAAAAGATTACCTGGACGGCGTTGAAGTCGCTGCCGGTGAGTTGGTGGTTCTGGAAAACGTTCGCTTCAACAAAGGCGAGAAGAAAGACGACGAAGCGCTGTCCAAAAAATACGCCGCGCTGTGCGACGTGTTCGTCATGGACGCTTTCGGTACTGCGCACCGCGCGCAGGCATCTACGCACGGTATCGGCAAATTTGCGGATGTCGCCTGTGCAGGTCCGCTGCTGGCGGCTGAACTGGAAGCGCTGGGCAAAGCGCTGGGCAACCCGGCTCGTCCGATGGTCGCTATCGTTGGCGGTTCTAAAGTATCCACCAAGCTGACCGTTCTGGACTCCCTGTCTAAAATCGCCGATCAGCTGATCGTCGGCGGCGGCATCGCCAACACCTTCGTTGCCGCTCAGGGCCATAACGTCGGTAAATCCCTGTACGAAGCTGACCTGGTTGACGAAGCTAAGCGTCTGCTGACCACTTGCGATATCCCGGTTCCGTCTGATGTTCGTGTTGCGACTGAGTTCTCTGAAACGGCAACCGCGACGCTGAAATCTGTTAACGACATCAAAGATGAAGAGCAGATTTTGGATCTCGGCGACGTTTCTGCGCAGAAACTGGCTGAAATCCTGAAAAACGCGAAAACCATCCTGTGGAACGGCCCGGTGGGCGTGTTCGAATTCCCGAACTTCCGCAAAGGGACTGAAATCGTGGCTAACGCCATCGCAGACAGCGACGCCTTCTCCATCGCAGGCGGCGGCGACACTCTGGCGGCTATCGACCTGTTCGGTATCGCAGACAAGATCTCCTACATCTCCACTGGCGGCGGCGCATTCCTCGAATTCGTGGAAGGCAAAGTACTGCCAGCTGTGGCGATGCTCGAAGAGCGCGCTAAGAAGTAAGTTTGTTCAGGCGGGGAAACCCGCCTGTTTTTCAGCGCGCTGAAAAGCTCGCTTACCCCGTTTCAACGGTCGAAGATACAGATACAGGACTACGTAACATGTCTAAAATTTTTGATTTCGTAAAACCGGGCGTGATCACTGGTGATGACGTTCAGAAGGTGTTCCAGGTAGCAAAAGAAAACAACTTTGCTTTGCCGGCAGTTAACTGCGTGGGCACTGACTCCATCAACGCTGTTCTGGAAACTGCGGCAAAAGTTAAAGCGCCGGTTATCGTTCAGTTCTCCAACGGCGGCGCTTCCTTCATCGCGGGCAAAGGCGTAAAAACTGACGTTCCTCAGGGCGCGGCTATCGTTGGCGCTATCTCTGGTGCGCACCATGTTCACCAGATGGCTGAACACTACGGTGTTCCGGTTATCCTGCACACTGACCACTGCGCGAAGAAACTGCTGCCGTGGATCGACGGTCTGCTGGACGCAGGCGAAAAACACTTCGCTGCAACCGGTAAGCCGCTGTTCTCTTCTCACATGATCGACCTGTCTGAAGAGTCTCTGGAAGAGAACATCGAAATCTGCTCCAAATACCTGGCGCGCATGTCCAAAATGGGCATGACGCTGGAAATCGAACTGGGTTGCACCGGTGGTGAAGAAGACGGCGTGGACAACAGCCACATGGACGCTTCCGCACTGTACACCCAGCCGGAAGACGTTGACTACGCGTACACCGAGCTGAGCAAAATCAGCCCGCGTTTCACCATCGCGGCGTCCTTCGGTAACGTACACGGCGTTTACAAGCCGGGCAACGTGGTACTGACTCCGACTATCCTGCGCGATTCTCAGGACTATGTTTCTAAGAAACACAACCTGCCGCACAACAGCCTGAACTTCGTCTTCCACGGCGGTTCCGGTTCTACTGCGAAAGAAATCAAAGACTCCGTAAGCTACGGCGTAGTGAAAATGAACATCGATACCGACACCCAGTGGGCAACATGGGAAGGTATCCTGAACTACTACAAAACCAACGAAGCTTACCTGCAGGGCCAGTTGGGCAACCCGAAAGGCGAAGACCAGCCGAACAAGAAATACTACGATCCGCGCGTATGGCTGCGTGCCGGTCAGGCAACAATGATCACCCGCCTGGAGCAGGCATTCAAAGAACTGAACGCGGTCGACGTGCTTTAATCTTTGTCTGAAAAATAGTCCTAAGCCCGCTGTAAAGCGGGCTTTTTTATGGTTCATCGCGGATTAGCGTGAACCAATAGAAAACGGCAGTAAGAACGTTTAGGTTTGTCTTCGCCAAAAAACACCCCAAACGTCCAAAACTGCCGTCACCATGAATGCTAACCTGACTTCGCTTTTCTGGAAAGGATTCAGCGTCA
>NZ_JAFAGS010000010.1 GCF_019237635.1 Pluralibacter sp. | reverse complement strand
ACGCGTTTTTTTCTGCATACAACCCCTTACAATCCCTGCAGCAGGCAGGCCAGCCGCTGGTTGATAATCTGCTGGTTAAATTCCGCTTCCACTTTTTCCCGCGCACGCTGCACGACCGGCCCCAGGCCAGAGGCGCTGGCGGTACTCAGCTCGCCGAGCTGGCGAGCCAGCGCGGCGGCGTCGTTCTCCGCCACCAGCCAACCGGACTCACCGGAATCGATAAGCTCCGGAATACCGCTGTGTCGGGTGGACACCACCGGGAGCCCCACCGCCATCGCCTCCATCAGCGCCACCGGGATCCCCTCCATGTCGCCATCAGCGCCGGTGATTGACGGCAGCAGAAATACGTCCGCCGTCTCCAGCATGGCTTTCACTTCGTGGCTCGGCCTGAATCCCGACATCTCGACCACATCATCCAGCTGGTACTGTTCGATAAGCGTGCGCAAGCGTCTCTCCCACGGCCCCAGCCCCAGAATGCGGTAGTGAAACCGTACGCCCTGCGCCTTCAGCAGACGACAGGCGTCGATCGCCACGTGCAGCCCCTTTTTCTCCGTCAGGCGCGCCACGGAGATGATCTGCAGCGTCTCGCCCGGCCCCCTCAACGGGCGCTGCGTGAAGCTGTCCATGTTGACCCCCATCCGGGAAACGGCCACTTTGCGCTCCGGGCACCCCATTGCGCGCAGCCGCGTCGCCCACAGGTTGCTGATCGGCAGCATCATGTCGCCACGGTGAAACAGTTGCTGATACTCCACGGTGTAGCGGCGCAGTACATCACGACTTGAGATGTCGATCCCGTGAAAAACGGTGGCGATTTTACCGCGGATCGCGCCCAGCTCGCGCAGTTTGGCCGCCGTCACCCCAGCCGGGCCGAAGTGGGCGATAAACACATCCGCCGTCAGCGGCGTCCTGGCGCTGGCGCAAATTGACGACAGGATCAGCTTGCGGGCCTCGTCGCCGTAGCGGCCGATGTTCAGCGCCCGCCAGGTGGCAAGGCGCCCGATGCCCTTGAGCGTAGCGAGCGCCCGCCGACGCAGCTTTGCCATTTTTCCGGCGGGCTCATCCTGCAACCAGCGCGTTTTCTCTGCCAGACCGTAACGGGTAAAGGCCTCATGGGTATGGGTCAAATCGCCTTTTTGCAGGGCGACAATCTCCACCTCATGACCCATCTCGATAAATGCCACAATCTGATTCAGTACGAAGGTTTCCGAGGCGAGGGGGAATTTCAGCAGAAAGAAACCGACCTTCATTTCCCCTCCCCGACCCGGCGCAGCACCGAGCTCACCATCCGCATACCGTTTTCTCGCTCGGCTTTCACCGCAACGCGCAGGCGGTCATTCATCACCGGCAGTTGTCCCAGCGCATCCGTCACCATCGCGTTCAGGCTGCCATCCAGCAGATGGCGAATATCAATCGCCATCTCCGGCATGCCGAGCTGCTGCATGATCCCGGCGGATTTGTGCTCATAGTTAATGGCGATGGCTGGCGTGCCGAAGTTCATTGAGATAATGGCCGAATGCAGTCGCGTGCCCACCGTCAGGCAGCAGGCGCCGAGGATTTTGCCCATCTCCAGATCGTTAAGTTCATCCATCACCACGTGATACTGCGACGGGTCGCTCACGTACTGACGCAAATTCAGCGCCACCATGCGGTCATCTTTGTTATAGCTGTCGATGCCGGTACAGGTTGACAGCGCAATCACCTGATAGCCAGCCGCGATAATGCGGTTCACCACGCCCGCGAACGCTTGCTCGTAGGCCTGCTGCGTTGTGCCCAGCCGCTTATCAAACGGCGCCAGCTCGCGCAGGGTGATCGCCACGCTTTTCTGCTTCGCTATCTGCTGTAGCCAGTGGTTCACCGCATAGCTGGCGATAAAATCACCGTCGTGATGGTCGACAAGCCAGGCCGTATCCACCCCCTGCTCCACCCGTTGGGTGGTGATGTCGCTGCGCTGCATCAGGTTCAGGCTCACCGATTCACGCAAAATCAGCGCCTCGCACTGGCCAAACACGTAGTTCGCCAGTTGATTAAACTGCGGCTCCTGGAACGGCCCGACGCTATGACCAATCATGTACAGCGGTTTTTTGGCCATAAACGCGCACAGGGCATGCTCGAACTGCGGCACGCCGTAAAGATCGACAAAGAACGAGCCGCCCACCTGGATAATGGCGTCATAGTGGCTGAGCAGGCGCACAAAATCGGTAAACCCTTGGGCGATGGCGATGTTGCGCAGCTTGCCGGTGTCGGTGACTCGTGATAACAACACCTGGTGCTGATAGCGGCGGCGCAGCACCTTCTTCACGCGCCCCATCACGCCTGCGGCGGTGTTGTGCTGCTTCATCTGCGCATACAGCGGGTCGCCCATCACCGGGCGGTTCAGCAGCCAGGAGGAGCTCACCGGATAGCGGCTCATCACGTCGACGTCGGCGTCCGGCTCAAGCGTATGAATGGCATCCAGCAGGCCGCGCAAAATGGCGCTGTCGCCGCGGTTTCCGCAGGTATGGTTGCCAAGAATCAATAATTTCATAATGACCTCTTAAAGGGGTTCTGCATGCACTGGGCGGCGGTTAGCCTGCCCGCAATAACGTTTTCATCTTCTCGCTGCGGCACAGCTGGCGCTTCATCTCCACCACCAGCGGGTGGCGCGACAGCACTATCATCAGCGCGAACGCCAGCGCGCCGGCGGCAATCTGCGCTGCCAGCAGCTCGCTGAGCGGCAGATGGCCTTGTAGCGCCATCCCCAGCGCCTGGCTGACGACCAGCGTCGGCAACGACAGGTAAAACGGCAGCCACAGGCTCAGAATGTAGTCACGGTAGCTGGCGCCGAGTACCGGCTTTATCATCACGAAGTAGCTCAGGATGGTGTTGATGACCTGCACCAACAGGAAGCCGAGGGTCACGCCGAGCGCCCCGGCTTGGTGGCCGCCGACGATAATCGCCGGAATGAACAGGCAGGTTTTGAAGACGTTGAATTTGAAGCTGATATCGACGCGGGCTTTCGCCATCAGCAGTGAGCCAATCGGGTTGCCGACGGAGCGCAGCAGCCCGACCACGCACAGCAGTTGCAATACAGGAACGATGCTGCGCCATTTTTCGCCAAACACCAGCGGCACCACGTTATCGCTCACCACCATCAGCCCAAGCAGCACCGGGAAATTGATGATGCCGACGACCGACAGCAGCTTATAAAAATTCACCCGCAGCTTCTGCGTATCGTCCTGAATACGGGCAAACGCCGGAAACAGCACGCGGGTGATAATCGGGTTGAGTTTCATAGGCGGCACCACCGCCACGTTATAGGCCAGGTTATAGCCCCCGGCGACGCTGGCGCCGAGGATCCGCGCCAGCACCAGCGTAGACAGGTTGGTGTTCACGTAGTTAATGAGGCTGTCCGCCGTCAGCCACGCGCCAAAGCGCAGGTTCGAGGAGACCGATCGCAGCGAAAAGGTGAAACCCGGGCGATAAATTTTGCGGCCGCACCAGCCGAACAGCAGCGTGCGTACGGCGCTGTTGACCAGATAACCCAGAATCGCCGTCATCGCCACTGGCCAAAAATGGGCGCTGACCACGGTGAAGGTAAACCCCGCCAGTACCGCAGCGGTTTCAATCAGGCCAATTTTGTTGAATTCGAGCTCTTTTTGCATCAGCGCGCGAAACTGCTGGCCGTGGGGGATAACCACAAAGGCGAAGGCGAGCGCACGCATCAGCGGCGCCAGATCCGGGTTATGCAGCAGCGCCGCGATCGCATCGCTCAGTAAAAACACCCCCGCGAACACCGCCACGCCCAACCCCACGTTCAGCCAGTAGAGCGTGGTCAGCGCCTGCTGGCTTATCGCTTTACGCTGGATAATCGAGTTGGCAATGCCAAAGTCGGACAGCGTATCCGCCAGCGCGATAATCACCAGCGAGACGGTCAGCAGACCGAACTGGTGATTGTCGATGATGCGGGCCAGCACCGTCATTTGCACCAGCCCCAGGCTGATGATGGTAAGCGTCGCCAGGGCGGACCACTTGGCGCCGCTGATGGTTTTTTCTCTCAGGCTCATGCTGTGTCCTCAGTACGCCGCTTTGTTGACAAAGCCTTTGAAAACCGTCAGGAAAACAATGCGGATATCGAACCACAGGCTCCACTCGCGGATGTACTCCAGGTCAAACTCGACGCGTTTTTCCATTTTTTCCAGCGTGTCGGTTTCACCGCGCCAGCCGTTGATCTGCGCCCAGCCGGTAATGCCCGGCTTCACCTTATGGCGCAGCATGTAGCCCTCGATCAGCTGCCGGTACTGCTCGTTATGCGCCACCGCGTGCGGACGCGGCCCGACGATAGACATGCCGCCGGTCAGCACGTTGATAAACTGCGGCAGTTCGTCAAGAGAAGTACGTCGCAGGAAACTGCCGACCCGGGTAACGCGCGGGTCGTTTTGCGTCGCCTGCGTCACCACCTTGTCGTTCTCCATAACCCGCATCGAGCGAAACTTCCACACCATGATCGGTTTACCGTCCATGCCGTAGCGGGTCTGGCGGAAAATAACCGGCCCGGGCGACGTGAGCTTGACCGCAAGCGAGATGCAGGCCAGCACCGGCGAGATAAGCATCAGGATAAGCGACGACAGCACGATATCTTCGAGGCGCTTGATCACGCGGTTGATCCCCGACAGCGGCGTGTCATACAGCGGCACCACCGGTACGCCGTTCACCTCCTCAATGCGGGAATGGAGAATGTTGAAGGTGAAGACATCCGGGATAAGAATGACCGAACAGGTGGTATCCGCCAGCTCGCGCACCAGCATCCGGATGCAGGCTTCATCCTGCATCGACAGCGCGATATACACGTTATGGATTTTCCCCGCCCGGGCGTCATCGATAAGCTGCTGAAAATCCCCCACCGCCTTTGCGCCCGGGGCGTCGTGATAGACGCCCACCACCTCATAGCCTAACCACGGCTGGTTGCGAAAGCTCTCCAGCAGCACTCTTCCTGCGGGCAAGCCCCCGGCAACAGCGACGCGGCGGGTGTTGTAGCCGCGGTTACGCAACCAACCGGCAGCGACACGGATAAAAATGCGGCATCCCACCATCCCGCAAGTGCTGAGGCCATACCAGGCGAGCCACCGCGCCGCGCTGTTGTTGAAATCGTCGTTAAACGCCAGCAGCCCGGCGCTGAAAATCAGCGCCAGCGTCCAGTTTTGTAGCAGCAAAAGCAGTTCGGTATTAATGCGCACACCGCGCCAGGAGCGGTAAAAATCCGTCATTCCGCCAATCATCTGAAAGACCACCAGCGTCAGCAGGGCCATCAGCAGATGCAGGTACACAAACGGCAACTCAGCGCCCTTGCAGACCACCCACAGCCCACCGAACATAATGGTAATGTCGGAAAATCGCTGCACCATTGAGATTAACGATGCATTCGTTTTGGCTCGTTCGCGCTTTGTTAGCGTCGTCATCGTTGTTCCTGTTTTATTTCACGCCCCGTCCCCTGCCCCAAAAGAGTCAGGGGACGGTCGGTCGGGTTAACGCGTTAGCAGCGCCAGGATGTCCTGGGTTCGGGCTTCCATCAGCGGTACATCGCCACGCGACTCGACGTTCAGGCGCACCACCGGTTCGGTGTTGGAAGCGCGAAGATTAAAGCGCCAGTCGGCCCAGGACAGGCTGATGCCGTCGGTATGGTCAATGTCGAGCGCATGCGGCGCAAAGTGCTGTTCCACGCGGGCAATCGCCAGCGCCGGATCCGCCAGCGTGCTGTTGATTTCGCCGCTGGCCGGAAATGCCGCCATCCGGTCGCGCACCAGCTCGCCGAGGGTCTTCCCCTTCAGGCACAGCAGCTCCGCCACCAGCAGCCAGGGGATCATGCCGCTGTCGCAGTAGGCAAAATCACGGAAATAGTGATGCGCGCTCATTTCCCCGCCGTAGACAGCATCTTCCTCGCGCATCCGTTCCTTAATAAAGGCGTGTCCGGTCTTTGACATCACCGGCGTGCCGCCCGCGCGCAGCACCACATCGACGGTATTCCAGGACAAACGCGGGTCGTGAATAATGCGCTCGCCGGGCTGTTTTTCGAGAAAGGCCTCGGCCAGCAGGCCGACGATGTAATATCCCTCGATAAACTGTCCGGTTTCGTCAAACAGGAAGCAGCGGTCAAAATCGCCGTCAAAAGCGATGCCCATATCGGCGCCGTGTTCGATGACCGCGTTGCGGGTATCGTCGCGACGCTCCGGCAGCAGCGGGTTGGGAATACCGTTCGGGAAGGTGCCGTCCGGCATGTTGTGCACCTTCACGAGGCTCACCGGCACGTTGTGCGCCTTAAAGCGCGCTTCCAGCGCGTCCACCACCGGACCGGCGGCGCCGTTACCGGCGTTAATCACCAGTTTCAGCGGCTTCAGGTTGCTGAGGCTGATATAGCCCAACAGATGGTCGATATAGGCGTCGCGCAGTGTGAGCGTCCGGTAGCTGCCGCGCGCCGCCTTATCCACTGGCGGGAAGTTATTGATTTGCGCCAGGCGCTGAATATCCCGCAGCCCGCTATCGCCGCTTATCGGCCGCGCGCCCTTACGCACCAGCTTCATGCCGTTGTAATCCATCGGATTGTGGCTGGCCGTCACTTCGATACCGCCGTCCACACCGAGGTGGAAGGTGGCGAAGTAGATCTCCTCGGTGCCGCACATGCCGAGATCCAGCACATCGACGCCGCCGTCGCGCAGCCCGTCCGCCAGCGCCCTCTTCAGCGCGTCGCTGGTCAGACGCACGTCGCCGCCCAGCACTACAGTTTTCGGCTTCAGCAAGGCGGCGTACGCGCGCCCGATGCGCCAGGCAATGTCTTCATTGAGCTCATCCCCGAGCCTGCCGCGGATGTCATAGGCTTTAAAACAGGTTAATTTTTCCACGTTTTCCCCTTCTTCAGGCAGCAGTCGGCCCTGACCTGCTGCCGAGGCCATGTTTGGTGTTTTTTTAATCAGAAACTAAAGACGGCCGTAACGGTCCGCAAAACGCACAACGTCGTCGTCTTCGAGATACGACCCGGAACGGACTTCGATCAGGTCGAGCGGGATTTTGCCGGGGTTCTCCAGGCAGTGCGTCGCGCCAAGCGGAATGTAAATCGACGCATTCTCCCCCAGCAGCTTCACCTCATCATTGATGGTGACTTTGGCGGTACCGGCAACCACGATCCAGTGCTCAGCGCGGTGGTGGTGCATCTGCAGCGAAAGCCCTTCCCCTGGCTTCACGGTGATGCGTTTGACCTGGTAGCGTTCGCCGGAATCGATAGAGTCATATTTCCCCCACGGCCGGTACACCTCGCGGTGAATGTGATGTTCATGGCGGCCATCGGCTTTGATGCGCTCCACCACTTTTTTGACATCCTGTACCGCGTGCCGGTCGGCAATCAGCACCGCATCTTTGGTCTGCACCACTACAAGGTCTTTCACCCCCACGGTGGTCACCAGCCCCGATTCGGCGTACACATAGCTGTTCTCGCTTTTGTGGCTGATGACATCCCCGTGGTGCACGTTGCCTTCCGCCGTATGGTTGCTGATTTCCCACAGCGACGACCACGAGCCGACATCGCTCCAGCCCGCGTCCATCGGTACCATCACCGCATCGGCGGTGCGCTCCATCACCGCGTAGTCCACCGACTCCTCCGGGCAGGCGAGAAACGCCGCCTCGTCCACGCGGATAAAATCCAGATCCGGATCGACCACGCTCATCGCCTGCTGGCAGGCGGAATAAATATCCGGGCGGAATTTGTTCAGTTCCTCCAGATAGCGACCCGCGCTAAACAGGAACATCCCGCTGTTCCAGTAGTATTCGCCGCTGGAGACATAGGCCTGCGCCGCTTCCAGATTCGGTTTTTCGACAAACTGCGCCACCTCAAAGGCCAGCGCGTCGTTTGCCCCGGGGCTCGCCTGACCGCGGCGAATATAACCATAGCCAGTCTCCGGCAGATCCGGCACGATGCCGAAGGTCACCAGCTTGCCGCTTTCGGCGAACGGTATCGCCTCACGCACCGCACGGCGAAAGGCTTCCTCATCCTGAATGACGTGATCCGCCGCCAGCACCAGCATCAGCGGGTCGCCATCCGGGCTGTGGCGCTTCGCCGCCAGCGCCGCCAGCGCGATAGCCGGGGCGGTGTTGCGCCCGGCGGGTTCGAGGATGATGTTCTCGGTCAACTTATTCAGTTTGCGCAGCTGTTCGGCGACGATAAACCGGTGCTGCTCGTTGCAGATAACCACCGGGCTTTCGCACTCCACGCCGTTGAGGCGGTTCACCGTCGCCTGCAGCATGGTCAGATCGCCCTTCAGGCACAAAAACTGTTTGGGATAAAGCACCCGGGACAGCGGCCACAAACGGCTGCCGGAGCCTCCGGCCATCACTACCGGAAATAATTGCGATTGACGCATGTTCTAACCCCGAATATCAGCAAGAAATTGTTTCAGCACGCTCTCTTTTTCGAGCGTGCTTTGGGCATACTCGCGCGCCAGCCGGTTCTCGCGCGGCATGGCAAGCGCGGCATCAATACCCGTAACCAGCGCCGGGACCGACTCCGGCTCAACACAGACCGCGATGCCCGGGCGGGCGGCGCAAAGCTGGCTAAGCTCGGTCTGCGGTTCGGCGGTGATCACTGCGTTGCCGCCGACGGCGAGGATATTGGTCAGCTTCGAGGGCAGCACGGCATCCGCCGCGCCGCGCTTCTGGATAACCAGGTGGCAGTCGCCCATTTTCAGCAGCGCGGGCAGCACGTCATACGGTTGCAGCGGGAAAAACAGCACGTTGTCTCCCCCCCGCTCGCTGACCATCTTCTCAAGACGCGCCTTACCACCGCCCTGACCCACAATCACAAACAGCCACGGCTGATGCTGCAGCCGCGCGGCGGCCTCGACGACGTTCTCCAGCCCCTGCTTTTCCCCGATATTGCCCGAGTAGAGAATGATTTTTTTCTCTTCGGGCAACCCCAGCCGGGCGCGCAGCACCGCGACCTGGGTGGCGCTGACCTCGCGAAAGCGGGCCACTTCAGACCAGTTGGGGAAGAAAATCAGCTTCTCCGCCGCCACCCCTTTTTCCTGCGCCTTGTTCATCATTGAGCGCGAAATGGTGGAGACGTTGTCGACGTTGTGCAGCCCGCTGCGCTCAAACGCCGAGGCCAGCTTCGCAAGCGTGCCGCCCTTGCCTGACCCCGCCATGCCGAGCCCCAGCATGGCGTCCACCTCGTAGTCCTGGATATGCAGCAGGGTGCGGGCACCGGAGAGTTTCGCCAGCAGGCGCATCCCCGGTGTGCAAAACAGGGTTGGCACCACGCCGATAATGCGATCCGGCCTCCAGCGACGCTGGGCCATCAGCGGGAAAAAGCTGCTCAGCGCAAAACTGCCTAAGTGGATCAGCCGTTTGAGCGTCGACGGCTGTTTCGGCACGTACAGCGGGCAGCGCCAGACGGTCACCTCCCCGTCCTCCCGGCGGTAACGCCAGGCGCTGTAGCGCGCGCCCACTTCCCATTCCGGGTAGTACGGCGGTGCGGTGATCACCCGCACCTCATGGCCTTCACGCGCCAGCCACTCGACCATCTCGCCGGTATACTTGCCGATGCCGGTCAGCTCAGGCGCGTAGTTGATGCCGTAGACCAGGATCTTCATAGGCCCGGCGCCTCCGCGCGTTTTTCCGCCAGGAAGTAGGCGCGGCTGTTATCGTGCACATGATCCATCGCCAGCAGCGCCTGCGGCGTGAGCCAGCAATAGTCGTTGTGCTGCGCGTCCGGCAGCGCCAGCGTCTGTTGGTTCACCCGCAGGCGAAACCCCAGCACTACGTAGTGGGTGGAGAAAGCGCTGCCGGAAAAGTTATCATCATAAAAGTGCTGCCAGACGCCGTCGAAGCAGGCGGCTGACATCGGCAGACGCAGGCCAAGCTCGATTTCCGTCAGGCGGGCAAAGGCCGCTGAGAGCGGTTCGTCTTTCTGAACTCGCCCGCCCGGCACGAACCAGTAGCCCTGCGCCGGACGGTTGTTACGTTTTCCGAGCAGAAATTCGCCCTCTTCGTTCTCCACGATCAGATCCATTGAGATGAGCGGGGTGGAACGAACCGCAGCGGCAAAATCCTCTGGCGTCAGAAACATGGTTACCCCCGGAAACGGTGCTGATTTTCAAGGAACCACTGGTAGCTGCTGGCAAGCCCGGCTTCGAGCGTCACCTCGTGATACCAACCGAACTGGTGCAGGCGCGACACATCCAGCAGCTTACGTGGCGTACCGTCGGGTTTTGAGGCGTCAAACACCACCCGGCCCTTAAAGCCCACCACCTTCGCAATGGTCTGCGCCAGTTCGCGAATGGTGCAGTCCACCCCGGTACCGACGTTAATATGCGACAGCATCGGCTGGGTATTGCTCTGAAACACCTCTCGGTCAAGCTCCATCACGTGAATACTTGCCATCGCCATATCGTCGACATGAAGAAACTCGCGCATCGGCGTGCCGCTGCCCCACACCACCACGTCGGCGGCATTATTCTGCGCCGCCTCGTGAAAGCGGCGCAGCAGCGCCGGGATCACATGCGAGTTGCTTGGATGGAAATTGTCGTGCGGGCCGTACAGGTTGGTCGGCATCACCGAACGGTAATCGCGGCCGTACTGGCGGTTATAGGACTCGCACAGCTTGATACCGGCGATTTTGGCGATGGCGTACGGCTCATTGGTGGGTTCCAGAGAGCCCTGCAGCAGCTCGCTCTCCGCCATTGGTTGTTTCGCCAGCTTCGGATAGATGCACGACGAGCCGAGAAACAGCAGCTTATTCACGTTGTTCATATGCGCCGCGTGAATGATGTTGCACTCGACGGCCATGTTCTCGAAGATGAAGTCCGCCGGGTAAGTATTGTTAGCGACAATCCCCCCCACTTTGGCCGCCGCCAGATACACCTGGTCAAGACGCTGTTCGGCAAAAAACGCATTCACCGCGCTGGCGTCGAGCAGGTTGAGCTGCTCGCGGCTACGCAAGACCAACTCAACGTTATCGCGTTGTTCAAGCTGGCGGACGATGGCCGAGCCCACCATGCCCCGGTGGCCCGCCACAAAAATACGTTGTCTGGTCATGAATTAAGACTCCAGCGCGATGGCCACCTCGTAGCCGTGGGATTTGAGCAGAGCGTGTTTCTTCGCCGCTTCGAGGTCTTTTGCCACCATTTCGCTGACCATTTCCTGTAACGTGATTTCCGGCTTCCAGCCCAGCTTTTCGTGCGCTTTGTTCGGGTCGCCAAGCAGCGTTTCCACTTCCGCCGGGCGGAAAAAGCGCGGGTCGACCGCCACCATCACATCCCCTGGTTTCACCCCCGGCGCGTCATGGCCGGTCACCGAGACCACAATGCCTTTCTCATCCACGCCCTGGCCTTCAAAACGCAGCTTGATGCCCAGCTGCGCCGCCGCCATCCCGACAAACTGGCGCACGGAGTACTGCACGCCGGTGGCGATCA
>NZ_JAFAGS010000157.1 GCF_019237635.1 Pluralibacter sp. | reverse complement strand
GCCGCCGTACCCAGCGAGAAGGTGATAAGAATCGCGGTCCAGTAAAACGCTTCACGTTTCAGGGTGATGATACTGTGGATCGATAACGTCCTCTCTTTCGCATACCAGACGCCGAAAACGACTAACAACATCACCGCGAAGACGCCGGTGGAGAGCGCCAGCGGCACGCCGAAATGGTCTGTCAGGTTGTCAGTGACCAGGGTGCCGAAAACGCTGATGAGCAGCACCGTTGACCAGTACAGCACCGGAATATAGCGATCGGAGCGCATCTGGAAGAACAGGACCACCACGAACAGCAGCCCGGTAAACAGCGATGTATTGGTGAGTCCCCAACCCATATTCATGTTCAGGAAGTCGGCGGCGGTTTCGCCTACGGTGGTGGACATCATTTTGATGAGCCAGAACAGGAGCGTAACTTCAGGCACCTTGTTCAGTGAAAAGGTCGATGGCGTTTTTACTGTCGATAGCATGTTTCCTGCCTCAGGCGTCGTTGTGCCAGTAAATTCAGTGTGCGTCACGCGGGACGCGTCGTTGTGTGGGTTGAATTTACCTGGGGAAACTTAGGGGGGACTTAGGAGGGGGAGATTTTGTATGTAAGTTAAGATGGTTTTGGGCTCTTTACAGAGCGATTAACTTATTTAAAGAACAGGTTCAACGAATATCGAGATATTCAAGTTTAAAGTTGTTTGCTGCAATGAATTTACATTTGTTTACAAAAACTCACTTTTCATACATATTTTGTATGTGCAATAGTCATACCGCACTTTTTGCTAAAAACAATAAAAGAGGGATTTTATGGCAGATATTAGAGAATTAAGTTTTGATGAAATAGCATCAGTTAGCGGTGGTAGTGCTAATGGGCAAAATGCATCAGACCGTAACTTTGGTCGTACGGCCAGCACCAACTACGGCGGTCAGGCAAATGGTTATCAGCCTAACATTTCAGCCGGCATAACGGGTGCCAACATGTACAATGACCTGACTAGTAATTGCGGCCTGGCTTTGGTTGGCGGAACCGCAGGGCTGGCTAATGCGGCAGCGTCCAGAAGCGTAACAGGCGCAGTCTCATCTATTGCAGGTATTATTGCTGGTTGCCGTCCTGATTCCAGTTCTAACTCCAAAAGTGGCCCTCCATTTCATTAATGGTGCATATATGTGTATAGGGAAATGCCTTCATACAACTCTGAGTATTATTCTCGGTGCATTAATTACTTACTATACCGTTGTGATGCTAAATCAGATAGAGGCGATTACCTTAATGCAAAAATTGGTAAAAACATTATCCATTTTTAGCATCATATATACATGTGGAAAGCTAATTCCACATTTGTTAGTGAAAGTTTTTTGGGGGGCGAAAGTCATTTTTTTTCGTATGTCAAAGTCCCAATCAAAAACGGAACCTTTTAATTAAAAAATGTTGCACTCTTTGATCGGGGTGCAACATTTAATTATTACCACTTTGTTTGTATTGATGTTTTTTCTGCGAATAATTTCAATATTTATTTAGAGATTTTACTTGATAGGGATGAATGATGTATTCTGAAGTTGAAACTACGTTTCTCCATAAGAAAAAAATTTCGTTTTTTTTAGCTACCTCATTTGTTTTGTCAGTGGTGTTTACGTCCATACCATTGTTTATCATGAAGTATGTATCCATTGAAACATCATTGATGATAATGTTTTTTATAGAGTTTTCATTTGGTGTTTCTGTATACATGGTCATCTTGCGCCATTTCCCCCATTACAAGATTATCCCTGAACGTAATCCTGAATTCATAAAAAAAACACTTATTCTGTTCATCCTTATAACACTCATTCAAACTGCAGTATTTTTATACAATATAAGAACCTTCCAAACTCAGGTAGTTAATTTAGATTTTTTAACATTGATAAGCTTGGTTTTCATAATTCCATTTTATGAAGAGATTTTTTACAGAGGATGTTTATTTGGGTTTGTATGCTCAATCTATAATAAAAATCTTATACTTCCTGGTATCATTTCTTCATTGACATTCTGCTTAATGCATACCCAATATTTTTCATTTTTGTATCAGGCGATACTATTTACCATTTCATCCATGTTGATTTACATCAGAATTAAGACAAAAAGTCTCTTCTACCCAATTATCCTGCACTCAGGAATGAATGCGTTTGTTGTTTTATTAAATGCGCAGAGTTTTTATAGATAATGGATATATTCAGAAAGGAATCTGTAGAGCACCAGAATGACACCACACACGGTGATATCATCATTCCGTCATCTTTTGGCATGTCCTTCAGCGCAGTTGCAACAATTGTTTTGTCCCTGAGTATTGCATTGTTTATTTATTATGGGAGTTATACCCGTAAGGCACATCTCTCTGGCATTGTAATGCCCTCATCCGGATTAATAAAAATAACCCCGCAATATACCGGATACGTCACCAGGCTTACGGCTTCAGAAGGTCAGCACGTCTCTTCCGGGGAATCTCTTTACCACATCAGCGGTGAACATTATAACGGACAGGGGGCGGGGACGTTGGCGGCCATGAGTCTGTCTCTCAGGACACAGTATGCCATGCTGACCTCCCAGCAAACGCTGGAATCGCGCGACAATCAGCAGCAACAGGAGGCTGTGCGGCAGAGAATTGCCTCTCTTCAGCCACAAATGAAAAGTGCAGAGCAACGTCTGTTACTTGCTGAACGTCAGGTTGGGCTGACCACATCCGTCATGGGCCGCTATAAGAAACTGGCCGGTACGCATTACGTATCAGATATCGAATACCAGCAGAAACAAATCGATGTTTCAACGGCACAGCAAAACGTCGAGGATCAGCGACAGGGGCTTTTGCAGTTGCATACCGCAATGGAGACCGCTGAAGACGATCTTAACCATCTCATCGTCCAGGGAGAAAGCCGCAGGGCTGAACTGGACAGGCAGTTGCAGGGGATCAGGCAACAGCAGGATGAGCTGGCGGGACAGGAAAATTTCACCCTCACCGCACCGGTATCCGGTACTGTTGCGGCGGTGCTTGTCAGGCAGGGGCAGTCCGTCAGAGCGCTGGAGCCAGTCATGACACTGGTGCCCGATAATGCACGTCTGCAGGTAGAGCTCTATGCCACCAGTCAGAATGCCGGTTTCATTCAGCCGGGGCAGCGTGTAGCACTCCGGTTCTCCGCCTTCCCTTACCAGAAATTTGGTGTTCAGTACGGAACTATCCGCGAAATCAGCCGCACAACGCTGACTCCTTCGGATTTACTTTCAGTATCTCCCGTGACCTGGCAGGAAAATGAAGGTCACTACCGCGTCATCGTCGAGCCTGAAAATACCTTTATCCTGGCGTATGGCAAAAAAGAACCCCTGCGTCCCGGCATGACCCTTGAGGGTGATGTCAGCCTGGATACCCGCCATCTGTGGGAGTGGCTGACTGAGCCACTCTGGAGTCTGAAAGGAAAACTGTAATGGAATCACTGAAATGGACAGGGAGAAAGCAGCTTCCCGTTATCCGGCAGACAGAGTCTGCGGAATGTGGTCTGGCGTGCCTGGCGATGATGGCCTGCTGGCATGGTCTGCAGACGGACTTACCCACACTGCGCGAACGTTTCAGTATCAGCACTCAGGGAATGACTCTGCAGAAGTTGATTGAGTGTGCAGCCGGTATCCGCCTGTCCTCCCGCGCAGTCCGGCTGGAGCCTGAGGACCTGAAATCCCTTTCTCTCCCATGCATTCTCCACTGGAACATGAATCATTTCGTCGTGCTCCATAAAGTTCGCGGGCGCAGGCTGGTTATCCACGACCCGGACAGAGGGAAGGTAACACTCTCCCTGCTGGATGCAGGAAAACACTTCACCGGTGTCGCACTGGAGCTGACGCCAGCCGGTGATTTCATCGCCCGGGATGAAAGGAAGAAAATCCGTCTACGTCAGCTGACAGGTAAGACTCCCGGCCTGTTGCCAGCCATGTCGCGCATTATTGTTTTTGCTCTGGCACTGGAGCTCCTGGCGCTGGGGAGTCCTCTCCTCAACCAACTGGTGATCGATGAAGTTCTGGTAGCCGCCGATCGAAGCCTGTTGACCGTCATTATTATTGCACTGCTGCTGTTATCATTGACCCAGATGCTGCTGTCGCTGGCCCGCCAGTGGGCCACTATCACTTTGTCCGTCAATTTTAATATGCAGTGGACAGCCCGGGTTTTCCATCATCTGATGCGTCTCCCGTTGGCCTGGTTTGACGCACGTAGTAAGGGAAGTATTAATGCCCGTTTTGAGGCCGTGGATACTATTCAACAGGCGCTGACCACGCAGGTGCTGGAAGGTATTCTGGATGTGCTGCTCGTGGTGACCGCACTCGGAATGATGTTGTTGTACAGCCCGGAAATGACGCTGATAGCCATACTGGCTGCTCTTATCTACGGTGTGCTTCGGGCTCTGTGGTACCCGTCCCTGCGACAGTCTGCAGAAGATGCCTGGGATGCAGGCGCCAGGGAATCCGGGCATTTTCTTGAAACCCTCAACGGGATCATGAGTCTGAGAATTAACGGCGTGATAGCGCACCGTGAAGCTGCCTGGCTGAATCTCAACGTCACCCGCAGGAATACGCAGTTACGGCAGAGTCGTCTGCTGATGTGTTATGACATTGCACACACCTTGACTGGTAGTGTGGTATCGGCGGTTATCTTGTGGAAAGGTGCTGGCGAGGTACTGAATGGCACCTTCACCGTTGGTATGCTGGTTGCTTATCTGTCCTACCAGATGCGTTTTTCATCCAGTATCAGCAGCCTGACCGACAAGTTTTTTTCCTGGCGTATGCTCGATGTCTATAACGAGCGTCTGGCCGATATTGTGCTGGCGCCCACAGAAGGTCATCAGCAACAGCCCTTACGGGAAGATAACAGCACACCGTTCATGCCCACCGCATTCCCGGGGGCTCTGGCTGAAGATGCTCACCCCCCGTTATCGCTTGAACATATTATCTTCAGCCACAAGGGGGGGAATAAACCAATAATCAGCGGGGTATCGCTGACACTGCATCCTGGTGAAGTGGTTGCCATTACCGGTAAATCCGGATGCGGTAAATCGACGCTGGTGAAACTTATTCTGGGTATTCATCTCCCCGATGAGGGAACGATCAGGACATTTGGCATACCGCATGCGCACCCGGATTATTATCAGGTACGTCAGCGAATTGGCACTGTACTGCAGGAAGACCACCTTTTCCGCGGCTCTGTTGCAGATAACATCATATTCTTTAGTGAAGATCGCAATAATGAGCGCATGATCCAGTGCGCCAGGCTGGCGCTCATTGATAGCGATATTATGGCAATGCCGATGGGGTATCAGACGCTGATCGGTGAAACAGGTGGAGGGCTTTCCGGAGGGCAAAAGCAGCGCATTCTGCTGGCAAGGGCGCTGTACAAGAAACCGGGATTTCTGTTACTGGATGAAGCGACCAGCCATCTTGATGTGGAGAGTGAAATCAAGATAAGCCAGACACTACGTCAGCTGGGGCTTCCGGTAGTGCTGATTGCCCATCGCCCGGAAACTATTGCATCTGCAGATCGGGTTCTGTATTTGGCCGAGGGATATTTTACGGAATTGCAACGTCAGCAAAATCCAGTCTTAGCGTACTAAACCCACTTACGACAGCCTCGAAAGCTGCGTTTCTCCCTCCGCCATCGACAGCTGGTAGAGCGTAAACCGGGTGTGCTTTTCGATAAGCGACGCCAGCTCCGGGGAAGGTCCGGTCATAAGAGGTTATTTGCTCAGCTTACGCCACGGCAACATGCGAAATAAGGTGTTATCGCGCATGACATAGTGGTGGAACAGGGCCGCCGCCGCGTGCAGGCCGACGACAAAATACCCGGTATTGGCGATAAGCTCGTGAATATCCTTCAGGTTATGCTGAATATCCGGGTGCGGTGAAGCATCTACAGGCATTGAAAAGCCAAAGAAGGACCACTCCACCTGGCCGAAATACAGCGACAGCACCCCCAGTACCGGCAACGCGAGAAACATCAGGTACAAAATACCGTGGAGAGCTTTGGAAGCCATTATCTGCCAGCGTGGCGGCGTCGGGATAATATCCGGGTCGCGGTGGGTTATTTTAAGCGCGATACGCCCCACCATCAGCACCAGCACGCTCAGACCTGCCGTATAGTGAATCAGCGTCATCGTTTCCCGGGAGGGGGTGCCTTTGACGGCGAAGCCCTTAAGCTCCATCGCGGCATAAGTCACGACGACCAGAAGAAAAACCAGCCAGTGAAAGCAGATTTGCCCGCGCGAAAACGTGTTGTTCATGAATGTATCCTCGACACCTGTTCTTTATAGGTTATATACCCGTCATACTTCAAGTTGCATGTGCGTTGGCTTTCCTCGCTCACCCCAGTCACTTACTTGAGTAAGCTCCTGGGGATTCGCTGCGTCGCCGCGTTACTCGGCCTGTGGCCTCGCCCCTTCGGGGCCAGCGCAAGCGCTGTTCAAGGCACGAGTGCCTTGTCCTGCAACTCGAATTATTTAGGGTATAGGTGAAAAATCTTAAGCCGACATTAACGCCGACAGAAATACGCCTGATGATTAAACTGATCATAAATAAATCGAAAAAATAAAAGCGAAATGTACATGAGTGAATTATATTAGCCTCCATTGTTTTTTAGTAATAATTTCTTAAGAGCTTTTATGGAAAATAACGGAAATAAGCACAATGATAACGAATATCATAATCGTTCATTGGCGGCACGAAAAAGTACGCTGGTGAGCGTGGTGGTAAACGTTTTTTTATCATTCTTTCAGATAATGATGGGCTTTTTTTCCAGCTCGCAGGGGTTAATTGCCGATGGTATTCATTCGCTTTCTGATTTAGCGGCTGATTTTGTGGTATTAACCGCCAATAAAAAAAGCCGTAAACCGTCCGACAGCGATCATCATTATGGCCACGGTCGTTATGAAAACGGCGGTTCGTTAATTATTGGCGCTATTTTGTTTTTCGTCGGCGCGGGCATGGTGTGGTCGGCGGGCGGTAAACTCCTGCATCCGCAGACCATTCCCGACGTGCATATCGCGGCGCTGTGGATGGCGCTGATTGCGCTGGTGGCGAAAGAGTTGCTGTTCCGCTACATGCTGGCGGTGGCGAAGCGTATTCAGTCATCGCTGCTTATCGCTAACGCCTGGCATGCGCGCTCGGATGCAGCGTCGTCGGTGGTGGTGGCGGTGGGGATCGTCGGCAACCTGCTCGGCTACCCGTGGCTCGACCCGGTGGCGGCCATGGTGGTCGGCGTGCTCATCGCCCGTATGGGCTACGCCTTCGCCGCCGATGCGCTCCACGACCTGATGGACCGTTCGGCCGATGCCGACGCAGAAGCAGAGATTAAAGCCACCATCCTCGCCATTCCCGGCGTGGCGGGACTGCACGACATGAAGACCCGCAAGATGGGCGACATGATCTTAGTGGATGTGCATATCGAGGTGAACGGTGAACTCTCCGTGCGCGAAGGGCATGATATCGCCGTCGCAGTCAGGGAGGCGGTGATGAAGCGCAACAGCGTGCTGGATGTGATGACCCACATCGACCCGTATCAGGGGGAAGGCGTTCCCGTTTGCTGATCGTGATGTGTGTTATATAAAGAAGGGTGGCTGAGACGGCACCCTCCTTTTTGGCGTTATCGTTTTAAGACAAAACAATCCGCTTTTACATGTTGATTAATATAGTCATTGAGCCCCTCACCGCGGCGGGCGAGTTTTTGCATCTCAGCGACGGTCGCACTTCCCGGATGGGAGGCGTTATATAAATAGACCGAACTATTTTTAAAGTATACCGTGATTGAATCTTGCGCTATTTCATAACCTTTTACGCCAGAAGTGCCCTTCTTGTTTGCATATATTTCCATTGGTGCGTTTCCCTTATGTGTATTACGCGGCATAAGAAAAATACTCGTGAAGCGGAAATAATGCTGTGATCGGCGTAGCGATACTGGATTGGGGATACCGCTGATTTTGGCAGTTGTTCGGTTTTACCGAACAACTGCCTTGAGCACGTGTTAACGTATCTTTCTAAAATAATCGGATCTGACATGCCGTTGAATATAGGTGTCTAACCCCATGCCAATACGGGCAAGTCGCTGCATTTCAGCAACGGCCTCCGCACCGGGTTTTTCCGCGTTATACAGATAGGTTGAGCGATCGTTGAAAATGATTTCAATCGCGTCTTCAGAAATTTCGTACCTCATTACCCCGGAATGACCGCTGAGGTTGGCATATTGTTCCACTATCAACTTTCCTTTTTTGCAGCGAATAGCCTAAGGAACATACTATACGGGATGAGCTATAAAATGTGATCCATGTCACATTTTTAATGGCGATCATAACGGGATAATTAGATGTATTTATATCAAATAACAACGAGTTAAGTAGATTTAATAAGTGGGTGGAATTAGGGCGATTTACCGCGCTGATGCTTCGGGATTTCCGTTGGTTATGCTATCGGGTGATCGTGTGTAGGCCGGATAAGCAAAGCGCCATCCGGCGTTTTTCTGGGCGGGTTAAACGTTATTGACTTCGCCACGCTGGCGTGACTTTTTTTAGCCAGTGGTCCACGCTGACATATCGTCCTCCGCCGTAAACCAACAGAACCAACAACATAATGAAATAGGTGGCTGAAAATTCGATACCATTATTCAAAATCACCGGGTCGCCAAACTGGGTGATGTAATTGTAACGCCCGGGGAAATTTTCCATCAGCCACTGCAGGAAAGCCACCATACGCTTGCTGGATTCCATACTGTTGCTGGCGATAGCCAGCCAGCCATGGGACCAGTGCACCATCAGACTGGCGACGCTCATGACGACAATCATCGGGATGGCGATAATGCGGGTAAATAAACCCAGCGTGATACAGATAAGCCCCAGCACTTCCGTGGACGTGGCCAGAAAGGCGAATAGCCAGGGAAACGGCAGGCCGAGGCCGCCTTCTGCGGTGGATTGTGCAAACCAGGCAACGGTGCCACTGAAACCCAGCACCTTAGAATGCGCGCCTGCGAAAATGACAGGAATTAAATAGAGACGAATAAGCAGTAGCGCAATGAAATCCGCTTTCATTACCCTGGAGACAACGAATTTGTAACCTGAGATCAATTTTGCCAGCATAATATTATCCCCTGTACTTTAGTGACAACAGTTCATCGTTATTGTTGGCTTCCAGCCATAAATGCAAAGATAATTCGGGAAAACAGCGTGCGACGTGCTTGTGCAATTGCTCCAGACTCACCGCCACGGTCTGATTATTCAGTTCCGATAACAGCTGAGCATCGGTCTGATGGAGTCTTTTCTGATAAATGTCATGATTGTGTTTACGGTAGATGGCGTAATAATGCTGAAGCGGTATCTCCTCATCACAGGGTTCTCCTTCTTTTAGCCGGAAGGGTAAAGCGATTATCTTCAGCGTCGGGTTAGGTATCACTTCGACATGATTTAACCGATCGGTTTGTGGTTTTATCGGCTGTGGGAAAGGAACCTCGCCATCGTCAATTTCAACCGCATAGGTCAGCCATTCATATTCCACCAACGCCAGGTCGTACGGTGATAACGGCTCTTTCTCACGCAAGAAAAGTAACAGCTCCGTCGCTATCTGATGAAACTCAGGCTGAGTGGCGTGGTGCTGATTAACAAACCTGTCGACCAGTGGAAAAATAGCGGACTTATCCCGTTTGCCGCAAAACAGCGGGAAAACCGTCTGCAAGACGTCGCTAATATTTTCTCTGATGATTTTGCGGTACAGCGTCATGCCGCAGGAACAGGACTCATCAGCAGTGCCGCTGGCGCGAAGTTGGGCTGAAAATTCTACCTGTGCGGCAGCCAGTGACGCGGGGACTCCAGGTGCTAAACTCACATATCCTCCTTATTACGCAATATATGCCCGGATGCCAGCCAGTTCCTCACAGAGGTCATCCAGAGGCGGCACGTTGTTATCACGCTCCAGCAGTAACGGCCTGGCGCCGTGCAGGTAAAACGTCTGCTTTGCCAGCTTCATCACCTCTTCCAGCACTGGCATACCGTGTGTATCAAGTCGGAACACTTGATCCTCCAGGTGACCGGCGATGTGGTAATACACAATCGAGTGACCAGGAATGCTGCGAATATAATCAAACGCATCAAAATGATGATTAAAGGCATTCACATAGACATTATTAATATCCAGTACCATACCGCAGCCGCTGCGCTGCAATAACTCACCCCAGAATTCCGCCTCCGGCATCTCACCCGTGTAGCGGTGATAAGAGGATATATTTTCCAGAACCAGCTGACGGCCCAGCAGGTTCTGGACTCTGTCGATACGCTGCGTCAGATAGGTCAGCGCCTCGGCAAACCTCGGGACTGGCAGTAAATCGTAGAGATACCCCTGCAGGTCCCGGGAAAAACAGAGATGATCGCTGTAAATATCGATGCTGTATTCATCCAGAAAACGACGTACGTCGTTAATGTACGTTTCGTTTAACGGACACATATCACCGATTGACAGGCTCAGGCTGTGGGAAATTAACAGATATTTTTTTCTTATCTCCGCTAAATATTCCTTTTTGGCGCCGCCTGTATTCATCCAGTTATCGGGAGCCAGTTCGAGAAAATCTATATCCTGGCGTTTTGGCTGCTGTAACAGTTGCGGGATATGTTCATTACGCAACCCGATACCGGCACTGTCCTGGGCTATTTCCCGCATACGCCACTGGTGCATTTCCCGTCCTCTATCTGTTGAAGGGATGCCTGTTGATTGATACCTTCACCGGTCAGGCCACATTTTCCATCGCGGGCGCGCACCAGCTGGTATTGTGGGTCATGATTCAGACTGGCCTGGCCGTATATCTTTTCCGTACCGCATTTACCACTGGCGCATTTACCGCTGCTGGTTGGGGCTTTATTTACGGGGTTGCTCGTTTCGTGAGAGGCATCCTCAGCAGAAACCGGCGCAACAATCCCTGCGATTAGCATTGAGCCCACCGTGATTGACAAGACAATTTTGTTTTTCACTGATTATTCCTTCTCATTGGCTAATGAAATCGGGAAACAAGAGAGGTCACGACTGGAATAAACTTTCCCGTGGTAGTATTGCTTAACGATATCGACGGATTGATCTTTCAGGCGCAGACCTTTGCCCATGAAGTGGTTTAACACCAGCACCTTCGGATTGATTTCAGCAGCAACCTTACCCACCACGTCCGGGTCGGCGTGAATGAATTTCGATGCGGTATCGGCTTCTTCATCAATCGCCAATGGCATTACCAGAATATCGGCACCTTTAGCAAAATTGACAAAGGCGTTATTGCTGCCATTTTGGTCTGCGGAGATCACCATCGTGCCCTTAGCGGTTTCGATACGGAATGCAAGGCAAGGAACATCACCGTGTGGGATACCTAATGCAGTGACTTTCGTTTCTGTATCCTGATAAACCAACTGCGGTTCTTTGGCGGTGTAGTCAATATCCTTAACGTGACTTTCCAGCTGCAATCCATCGGTGGCGTTATACAGACCATTCAGATAGGAATATGCACCGCCTTCTTTTTTAAACAGGTCATGGAAATATTGCGTCATGGACGGGAATGCGCCACCGCCTGTCGGCCCTGCCAGGTCAATCACCTCTTTTTTCTGCAGAAAATAACCGCCTTTAAGGATCGCGGCCAGGTCGGAAACATGGTCGGTGTGGAAGTGAGTAATACCGATGAGTTTGAGATTTTCCAGCCGGGCGCCTGACTGACCAAAGCGCAGGAAAATTCCGCCGCCCGCATCAATCAGAATGGCGGATTTGCCATTCAGCCAGATGACTTCTCCGGAGGAGGCTCGCTGGTCATCGGTGATAGGCCCACCTGTACCGAGGGTTTGCAGGGTGAAATCTTTATTTTTGCACTGAAGACCATCAGCCAGCGCACTGGCAGAAAAAACCAGTGAAAATGACAGCAGAACTACCTTATTGAAACGCATTTTCATAAGAATGATTTTCCTGAAAATTAAAGCGAGGGCGCTTCTGCCCTGCGGCGTTAACATTAAGGAAAAAACATTACAACATCGAAATAACACAACAAAACGGATAATTTATGTAACTTCTACCACTTTTACAGGTAAAAGGGGCAATGAGAGAGGGGCGCAGTAAACAATACGATTGATCAGTGGTGTTGTAGGCCGGATAAGCAACGCGCCATCCGGCGTTATTCTGACGCTCCGGTCAGGCGTTTATTGCGCGCCTGCCAGCGTGTTCTCAATTCGTATTAGCTTCGCCTGCGCGTGTTTGAAATCGTCCAGCAGCTTCTGTTCTTGCTCGCTGTACGCCACCAGAACGATGCACCCTTTCATCACTTTGACGGTTAGCTGATGCCCGATATCAAAGCCCGCAGCGCGCAGCCATTTGCCTGAAAGGATAATATTGGGCGTGGTTCGGTCGCGAACTTTCGGGCGATACCCCACAATTAGCGAGCGCTCGGTTCCGGTTTCGTCGGCGTCTGGGGTAGAATGCGGATCAGCCATAATCAACTCCTTGATAGTTGGTGAGGTTAGACGCTCCGCTCGTGTTGCTGCACATCGGAGCGTTGCCAGTACAGGAGGTTTAGGTGGCCTCCTATGTGTGTCAGAGTAGATGGATAGGTGGCCTCATGTCAATCATATCGCGCGAAAAAAAACCAAAAGGCGGCGGTCAGTCACCGCAGTTCAAAATGCGTATTGATCCGGCATTGAAGGAGCAACTGGATGCTGTTGCGGCAGAGGAAGGGGTGAGTCTTGCTAGTTGGTTGAAGGAGTTGGCGAGAGAAGCTCTGAGAAAAAAAGGTTTTGAACCAAAAGGGTGAGTTATTGCTTTCATAAATTTAATAAGCTGTAAACAATTTAAATAGCGAATTAAAAGGATGTTTTATGACACGCACGGCAAATCAACTTAAATTGTTAGAAGCACTTAGACGAAATGAATTAAATAGAATTAAGTTTACACCATTAGATCTAGCAAATGAAACGGGATACACAGAAAATAGTATAAGAAAATATATAAATGAAAAGCTGAATGGCAAATATGTATATAGTACTGATGGGAAAGTTTGGCAGTGTGAAGGAGTTCAAAAAATATCTAATGATGACTTTATACTGTTAATGTCTCAATCATTGAAAGCTAAAAAATTTACACCAGATGTAAAAATATATAGATCGCTACTGAAAAGAAGTTTAGATGCATTTATACTGTCTTTGGAAGTCTATAATAGACCAAGTTTAGATAATCGCGTTGAAGCATTCTGTATTTTATCAGTGAATGCTTGGGAGTTGTTGTTGAAAGCAGAACTCATTAAATATGTAGGGATGAATTCTGTTTTTAATAAGAATGGATATTCTATTAGTATTTCTGAAGCTATCAATAAGCGTTTACAGCAAAACGATCCGGTTAAAAAAAATCTGGATACGTTAATTGAGCTTAGGGATGGAGCGATACATCTACTTCTACCAGAATTGCAACCAGAGTTATCGCGTCTTTTTCAGGCAAACGTTTTGAATTATCAACAGAGATATTTAAGCGAAACGGGCATGTCTCCGTTGGCTGGACAAAGTGTTGGAATGTTAAGTCTTGTCGTGGATGGACCTAATAGCGATATATCAGCAATAAAAGAAAATTACGGTGAGATGACTGCTAATGTTGCAAAGGAGTTTCTGACTCGATTCTATAATACGGCTAAAGAACAAAATTCTAACTCATTCAGTATTTCTGTTGATTATAGACTGACTTTGACAAAATCTGAAAAAGATAGTGATCTCTCTTTGGGATTAGGCGAAAAGGGTAGTAATGCAATAATCATAAGAGAAACACGAGATCCAGATATAACTCATCCTTATTATCAAGGATCAGCAATTGAGAGAATCAATGAGTTGCAGAAGAATGTAAAAATAACAACATTTTCATTCAGTGCTATAACCCATAAGCATAATATAAAGAAAGCGAAGCGTTCCGAAATGCATTTTGTAATTGATAATCGACATCGCTACTCAGAGAAATTTATACAATGGATAGTTAAGAATATGGAGCAGCCGAAGTGGTTAGATGAATCTATTTTATACTACAAGAAAGTGTTCAGGAAAAAATAATCAAACTTGGCGGAAGATCACAGGAGTTGAACCTGCCCGGGACCGCTGGCGGCCCCAACTGGATTTGAAGTCCAGCCGCCTCACCGGAGACGACGATCTTCCGCGCCTGCATTGCTACATGGAGGCGGGGCGCATTATAGCTACTTTCAGGCATTTACCACATACCCAAGTGTAAAAATTTCACGGTCCCGGAAACAGTATTTCCAGATGTAACAACAGACTCTCGTAAAATCATAGAGTTACCTTTCCCCCGGATTTCCTCCCACCGCGATCACAGAAAACAAGAATCGTAATTCGCTAACCAGAAATCGGAATTTCTTCGTTTGAAACCTTGGTTTAAAACGATGTAACCGGTTTCTGCGCCTGGCGCGCTTAAGGATAACGAACGATGAAAAGTGAAATTCTGTCTGTGAAGGAGAAGATCGGTTACGGCATGGGGGACGCTGCCAGCCACATCATCTTCGATAACGTCATGCTGTATATGATGTTTTTCTATACCGATATTTTTGGTATTCCCGCCGGGTTTGTCGGCACCATGTTCCTGCTGGCGCGCGCGCTGGATGCGATATCCGACCCGTGCATGGGCCTGCTCGCCGACCGCACCCGCAGCCGCTGGGGCAAGTTCCGCCCGTGGATAATCTTTGGCGCCCTGCCGTTTGGCGTGGTGTGCGTGCTGGCCTACAGCTCGCCGGACCTCAGCCATAACGGCAAGCTGATTTACGCGGCGGTCACTTACACGCTGCTGACCCTGCTCTACACCGTGGTGAACATTCCCTACTGCGCGCTTGGCGGCGTCATTACCAACGACCCGACCCAACGCATCTCCCTGCAGTCCTGGCGCTTCGTGCTGGCGACCGCGGGCGGCATGCTGTCTACGGTGCTGATGATGCCGCTGGTGAATCTCATCGGCGGCGAGGATAAAGCCTTCGGCTTCCAGGGCGGGATTGCCGTGCTGTCGGTGGTGGCGTTCCTGATGCTCGCCTTTTGCTTCTTCACCACCAAAGAGCGTATTCAGGTACCGCCAAGCACCACAGCGATGCGCGAAGATCTGCGCGATATCTGGCAGAACGACCAGTGGCGCATCGTCGGCGTGTTGACCATCCTCAACATCCTCGCAGTGTGCGTGCGCGGTGGTGCGATGATGTACTACGCTACCTGGATAATGGGCTCCGCCGGGCTGTTCACCGCCTTCCTCACCACCTATTGCGTCGGCAACCTGATTGGCTCCGCGCTGGCGAAGCCGCTCACCGACTGGAAATGCAAAGTCAGCGTCTTCTGGTGGACCAACGCCGCGCTCACCGTGCTCAGTGCGGCGATGTTCTTCGTGCCGATGCACGCCAGCGTCCTGATGTTCAGCTTTATCTTCGCCATTGGCGTGCTGCACCAGCTGGTGACGCCCATCCAGTGGGTGATGATGTCCGACACCGTCGACTACGGCGAATGGCGCAACGGCAAACGCCTGACCGGCATCAGCTTTGCCGGCACCCTGTTTGTGCTCAAACTCGGGCTGGCGCTCGGCGGCGCGCTGATCGGCTGGCTGCTGGCGGCCGGGGGCTACAGCGCCGCGGCGAGTGTGCAAAACGACACGACGCTGAGCATTATCATCGCCCTGTTTACCCTTGTACCTGCCGTCTGCTACCTGCTCAGCGCCATCATCGCTAAACGCTATTACACCCTGAAAACCCCGTACCTGAAAAAAATCATGGCGGACCTGTCTCAGGGCGCGCGCCGCAACCCGCAGGCATTTGAGCAGGCGCCGGTCAGCAAAGTATTCACGGACTAAAAGGAGCAACAGATGAAAATCAGTGACGGAAACTGGCTCGTTCAGCCAGGTCTGAACCTTATCCACCCGATTCAGGTGTTCGACGTCGAGCAGCAGGGTAACGAGATGGTGGTCCATGCCGCACCGCGTGATGTGCGCGAGCGCGCCTGGCAGTTGGATACCCCGCTGTTTACGCTGCGCTTTTTCTCGCCGCAGGAGGGCATCGTCGGCGTACGCATTGAGCACTTCCTGGGCGGTGTTGATAACGGTCCGCGCTACCCGCTCAATGTGCAGCAGCACGTGCCTGTCGAGATGCAAAACACGGAAGACTTCGCCGAGTTAAAAAGCGGGAGCTTAAGCGTGCGGGTCAGCAAAGGCGAAAGCTGGGCGCTCGATATTCTGCGCGATGGCGTGCGCATTACCGGCAGCCAGGTAAAAAACAACGGCTACGTACAGGATGCGAACAGCGCGCGCAACTTTATGTTTGAGCGCCTTGATCTCGGCGTTGGGGAAACGGTGTACGGCCTGGGCGAGCGCTTTACCGCGCTGGTGCGTAACGGCCAGACGGTGGAGACCTGGAACCGCGACGGCGGCACCAGTACCGAGCAGTCCTACAAAAATATCCCGTTTTACCTCACCAACCGCGGCTACGGCGTGCTGGTGAACCACCCGGAAAACGTGTCGTTTGAAATCGGCTCGGAGAAGGTCTCCAAAGTGCAGTTCAGCGTCGAGGGCGAATATCTGGAATATTTCGTGATCGACGGCCCGACGCCGAAAGCGGTGCTTGACCGCTACACGCGCTTTACCGGCCGCCCGGCGCTGCCGCCAGCGTGGTCCTTCGGGTTGTGGCTCACCACCTCGTTTACCACCAACTACGACGAAGCGACGGTGAATCGCTTTATCGACGGCATGGCCGAACGCGACCTGCCGCTGCACGTGTTCCATTTCGACTGTTTCTGGATGAAGGCCTTCCAGTGGTGCGATTTCGAGTGGGACCCGGTGACCTTCCCGGACCCGGCGGGCATGATCAAACGGCTGAAGGCCAAAGGGTTGAAAATCTGCGTGTGGATAAACCCCTATATCGGCCAAAAATCGCCGGTATTCAAAGAACTTAAAGACAAAGGCTACCTGCTTAAACGCCCGGATGGTTCCCTGTGGCAGTGGGATAAATGGCAGCCGGGCCTGGCGATCTACGATTTTACCAACCCGGACGCCTGCGCGTGGTATGCCAGCAAGCTGAAAGGTCTGGTGGAGATCGGTGTTGACTGCTTTAAGACCGATTTCGGCGAGCGCATCCCGACCGATGTGCAGTGGTTCGACGGCGCCGATCCGCAGAAAATGCACAACCACTATGCGTACATCTACAACGAACTGGTGTGGAACGTGCTGAAAGAGACCGTGGGAGAGCAGGAGGCGGTGCTGTTTGCCCGCTCGGCTTCCGTTGGCGCGCAGCAGTTCCCGGTACACTGGGGCGGCGACTGCTACGCCAACTACGAATCCATGGCGGAAAGTCTGCGCGGCGGGTTGTCGATTGGGTTGTCGGGTTTTGGTTTCTGGAGCCACGATATCGGCGGTTTCGAAAACACCGCTCCCGCGCATGTGTACAAACGCTGGTGCGCCTTCGGGTTGCTGTCGAGCCACAGCCGCTTGCACGGCAGTAAATCCTACCGCGTGCCGTGGGCGTACGATGAAGAATCCTGCGATGTGGTGCGGCATTTCACCGAACTGAAATGCCGGATGATGCCGTACCTGTACCGCCAGGCGGTGCTGGCGAATACCTGCGGCACGCCAATGCTACGGGCGATGATGCTGGAGTTCCCGGACGACCCGACGTGCGACTACCTCGACCGTCAGTACATGCTCGGCGACGCGGTGCTGGTCGCGCCAGTGTTCTCTGAAGCGGGCGACGTGCAGTTTTACCTGCCGGAAGGCCGCTGGACGCACCTGTGGCGCAACGACGAGCAGCAGGGTAGCCGTTGGCTGAAACAGCGGCATGACGTCATGAGCCTGCCGGTGTACGTGCGCGACAACACGCTGCTGGCGCTGGGCAATAACCGTCAAAAACCGGACTACGCGTGGAACGACGGTACGGCTTTCCAGCTGTTTAACCTGAGCGATGGCGTAACGGCGGTCAGTGAAGTGCCTGGGGCGCAGGGGGCTGTGGTGTTCACCCTCAGGGCCACGCGCACGGGCGATACTGTATGCATTCACGGCGAGGGCGAGGCGCGAAACTGGTCGGTCTGCTTGCGTAACGTGCCGCAGGTCAGCAGCGTGACCGGCGGCTCACAGGCGGGGAGCGAGTGGGGCGTGGTGGTGACAGCCGAGGGAAATGAGGTGGTGATTCACCTCTGACCCTCTGGCTTACTCTCTCTCTCAGGGCTGAGGCGAGGATGGAACAGACGGCGCTGTCGCAGGCGATGGCGCCGTCGATACCACTCCGCCCGCCATTGTCTGCGTCACTTCCTGTTTATCCATATTTACCGCATGCAGTTTGCCGCTCACCGTGGGCTTCAACGGCGCGTCCGCCTGCACGTTGCCGCTGGCGGACAGCTGGAAATTACCGTCGCCCATCACCGGTAGCGCGGGCCATCCCCACTGCTCAAGGATATTGAGCGGTACGCCGCGGCCGTTCAGGTTTATCGCTATCTGGCGCTGCGGCTGTTGGGACACCGCCGCTGCGGCTTCCAGAATGCCCTTTTCGGTAAAGGCGCTCAGCTCGCTGATGCTGACGGTGTTGGGGTTCGCCGTCAGTTTCAATGACGGGCGGCGGACGTCCACGCGGTTAAAGGTGGCTGCCGCGCCGTTCAGC
>NZ_JAFAGS010000046.1 GCF_019237635.1 Pluralibacter sp. | reverse complement strand
CTGGCTTGTTTGGATCAGCTACAACATTAAATACTTCTCCAGCGACACCTCCGCCACCTGTACCAATTATCCCAGGGACGGGACTTAATCGGGAAGGCTGCGACATCCCCATACCAATATCATCCCAATGTAATGCTTTCCACGTAGGATTGATAGCATCATCCAACATAGGCGTAATGATTTTATTACCAATGCCATAACCAATAGCACTTCCGACACCGTTAATTGTTCCATACAGGAACGGGTTCTTTCCATCAATAGAACTGGTTGCCCCACCTATTGCAGCATTAATAAAAACCGTGGATTTAAAGCCAGTATATCGAGTCAAAGCCCCACCACAATATGCTGCCATGACATTATTAGGGGCTTTGTTGAATAATTCCCTTTTTCTCGATTGATGAAGCAAATAGCAAACTTTTAACAACTATAAATCAATCAGTTACAGCATTTCAAACACCGCTAGAACGCTCTAAAATCACGGAAATTCGATTTATTCAACAAAGCCATTATTAGGCTCAACTGAGCCTGTTATTCCATAATCAATAGCAGTAACAACACCCGAGCTAATTACCTCAGAAATAACCATCGCTTCAGGAAGCACACCACCAGACATCACAGTCCCCGCAACGGCCTGCTGGCAATACATCGGCGTATTTCCGCTACAAGCCTCTTTAATTGCAACCTGCTGTTGTTCCTGCCATTTCTCTGCTGCGCCCGGTTTAGCTTTATTAGCGTCAGCTAATACATTTGCCAGCGAGTTATCCTCATCAACAACTCGTTCCGACACGAACATTGAGAATGGTCTGGCATTTTTCCTGTTAAGTCAGAAGGTTACAGAATTTCTTTGCTGAGGTATTGTGCCTCAGCAAGCATTTTTCCCCGACTCGCGTTTTTCAACCACACGACAGCCCTATTAACAATCATTTTACGACTATTTGGATGTTGCTTCCGTCAGGCATGTCTCTTATCTGTAATGCAAGATCAGCCCTTGTCCTCAACGATTCATACGAACAGCAGAGGTATAAATTATCAAGATCATACGCCCCCCCAACAACGAATGGAATTTTGGGTACTAATCGATATCCTGAAGGGATAACACCATTTAATTTTTGCCATGAATGCGCTAAGGGATAACCAGTGATTATCCTATAATCTGACAAGATTAACTTACACCAATCGTTTATTGTAACAGCTTGTTTGTTGAACTCTGCTGTTTCAGGATCAAAATAATACACTCCATCTTTTCTCAAGCAAAACTGTCCACCAAAAATATCTTCAGCAAAATATAAAGCATCTATAGCCATATCTTCATAAGAAGATATCCAAAGCATTTTCTTATTCCAGTCACATAACCCGATTTCCTTATCAGTTGTTTCATATGGAAAAACATGTAGAGCTGATTCAAAAGCATAAAAACCATTTTTTGCTGTCAACAACTCATCTAACTCTATAGCTAATGATGAATTGAACAATTCTGTGCAAGCCTTAACCGTTTGATTTGATGATAACTCATCGCCACAAATGGATAGTAATTTTTCCACAAAAACACTCATTTTTTACTTCCTCCATCTGTCTTTATAATCACAGGTGTGCCATCTGGTAAATTTCTACATTGTGCACCAATACAAGCCCCTGCTCCCCGGTTATCGGAAGGCGTGATAGGTCTAACAGAAGCCCCACTACCACCCTCCTTAAACATCGCTGGCGGGTACTCATCGCGATCCTTGCCTTTCACCGGTGGTGTATCCTTCAAGGATTCTTGTCGTCTCTTCGTTGCACCACTACGATCTATCGTTAAGACTGCCGGTTTACCTGCCGCCTGAGCTTCTTCAATATGTTTAGCTGACTCAGGATACTTTGATTTATTAATGATAATAACCTTTCCGCCAGCGCCTTGCACACTTCCATCATCATCCACTATCCCTGGTTTTAGCCAGCCCGGAAGAATGTCATAGACAGGTAACTTCTTGTCTTTTTCGCCTAGGCTATTATTCTCAACCGCATTCTTCCCGGCCTGAGCCCCGCTCATTGCACCCGAAGCATCGCCACCCGCAATTCCCCCGGCCATACCGGCCGCCACTGTCGCCAGTGCCGTCACCATATCTTTCTGGCTCTGTGACAAATCGCCTGGCTTTCTGTCCGGGTACAGCGCCTGCGCGATGGCAGTGGCTGCCAGTTCTCCACTTGCCGCACCCACAGCCCCTGCGGCTGCACTGCCACCATTCAGCTCTGCCACAACACCACCCAGCACTGCATGCGCAACCGCTCTGGCTTCCGGGTTATTATCAATCCCCATATGGTGACCAATCATATCCGCCAGGACCGGCGCAGACGCCCCGGCTATTGCACCGGCAAGGTTACCGTTCGCCAGCCCGCTCAGCGCCGCCGTAGCACCCTGTATCCCCATCTGGATGGCGCTGCCCGTTCCCCATTGCGCCATCGCGGTGTTGTAGGCCTGTCCGGCCACATCCGCATCGGTGAAGGGGTTGCCCTCGCTTTCCAGCTGTGCCCGGGCTTCCGCCAGTTTTTTCGGGTCCTTCTGCGCATTCAGCCCCTGGATGGCCCCCTGCGTCGTCGCAATATCACCGGCCTGGCTGCCAATCTCGCTAATCAGCTGTGCCTCACGGATACGCTGCTGCTCTTTCTCTTTGTCGAATATCGGGTCGATGCTGCCGTTCGCATGCGCCGTATCGCGGTCAAGGCTTGCCACATCCTGCGTCTGGTTATCCTTGTCGCGAATGGTGATGGTGCCCGCGCCAATTGCCGCCTGTGTGGTCCCTTCATCGTGACCATTGTTGTTCAGACCGCTCAGCAGACCATTCGCCGCGTTACCCGCAAACTGGCTGCCGATGCTGCCCCCGGTACTCAGGCCCACACTTGCATGCTCAACTTTGTAGTCCGCTTCATTGTGGATATCACGCCAGCCAAGCGTCCCGGTACTCAGGTTGTTTTTGTCTGCATCCGCACTGCTGGCAATCACCGCACCGTTAAGCTGAGTGTGATTCGCCACATCAATATCAAACCCGCCTTTACCTGCAAAGATACCGGTCTGCTCCTGCACTGACTGATAGTTCGAGTGCATTTTGTCCCGGCTCACACTGGCGCTGGCAGAGCCGGACATGGAGCCGATATTAAACGTTCCGCCAGCACTGGCGCTCTGCTGTTTCGCGTCGTATTTATCGCTGTCCTGCTCACTGGTCATCATCAGGTCGCGGCCCACCACGGCTTTCACCGAATCGCCGCTCACCTGAGCCCCGGTCAGGAGGGTGTCACGTCCGCTCTTCATCGTGACGTTATTGCCTGCCGTGAGGGTACTTTCAGTATGGGTAAGGCCGTTGCCGGTCTCTTTGCCGCTGGCCTTGTTGACGCTGGCGGAAATCTGAATCCCCCAGCCGCCGGAGCCTGCACCAATGCCGATACCGACGGTGCCACCCTTGCTCTCATTTTTTCCGGTCAGGGCAGAGGTGTTTT
>NZ_JAFAGS010000058.1 GCF_019237635.1 Pluralibacter sp. | reverse complement strand
TGGTTATCAACGGCGTTATAGATGACGTGGATTTTTTCCGCTGGCAGGCTAAAGTCCGCGATGATCTCTTGTTTGATCATCTCAGCGTTGCAAATCACTCCGCGCAGGTGCGTGTCCTGATACATCTCGCGCTCTGCCTGCATGACGTAGCGGTGGTAGCTGTCGGCAAACAGCAAGCGGCTCTTCCATGTGGGTAAAATGCGCGAACGTTGTTCCAGCCAGCGGCGATGGACACCGTCGCCGGCGCGGTACAGATCGCAGCCGGGAATACGTTCATGGCTTTGCACCAGATCGAATGATTCGCGCCTCCAGAGTTCGCGCGCGGCATTGGCGAAACCGCGCTCACGGCTGATTCGTCCCCATTTGCGCGGGTTACAGATATGAATATTCCAGTCAGGCTTGACCGGACCCTGCCATTCGCGGGTGATGACGTTCAGTTCCAGATTGCTGCTGTCGAGGGCTTCCAGCGCGCGTGAGACAAACCGCTCCGCACCGCCGTCTGGGCGATACTTTTGTCGCACCAGAGCCAGCCTGAATTTCTTCATGCCAGTACCTTTTTCGCCACCGCGATCACCGCGTCGGTGGGGATTAAATCGAGATAGCGTTCTTTGGTGTTGGTGTCGATTTCGTCAGGGTCGGGTAGTGGCCCGAAGTCCCCGGCCCAGATAACCTCGCCTTTCGCCTGCCATGGCCGCCAGAAGGTTAGCTTTGACGGGCCGAACAGAGCAACGAGCGGCGTATTCAGGGCCGCCGCCATATGCATCGGCACGGAGTCCACGCCGATAAACAAGCGGGCGTGATCGATAACCGCAGCTAGCTGCCGGAGCGTTAGCTGGCCTGCTAAGGAGTGCAGCCGCGCCTGCGGGCAGCCAGCGATGATGTTCTCCACCATCTTCTTCTCGTTGCTGTCGGGGCCGGAGGTGAGCACCACCGCGTAGCCATCTTCAGAAAGCGTGTTAATCAGTGCGCTCATGCGCTCTTCTCGCCAGCATTTAAAGAACCAGCGTGAGGTAGGTTGAATCACGATGTAGTTTTCCTGAAAGCCGTCCGGCAGCAGTGTACGGCTGTTGGCCCAGTCTGATTCGCTGTAGCCCATCCGTGCCGGTGCATTGCTAATCTCAAGCCCCAGCGGCGTCAGTATGGAAAGGTTTTGCTGCACTGTATGCAACTGATTATGCTGCTGAGTAGAAGCAAGCACGGTATGGCAGTAGCGCCAGAAAGGGTGGCGGCGCTTAGGGAAATCAAAACCAATACGCGTCGCCGCACCGGTTAATTTGCTGATAATCGCGCTGGGCCACTGGTCGGCAAGGTTAAGCACCATGTCGTAACGCTGCTGACGTAAGGTGCGGATTAATTGCCATTCCATCTTGAGCTGATGCCCTTTACCCTGCTTTTTCCAACTGCGATCGATCTCGTAAATCTGGTAAATTTCCGGATTTGCTGCCAGCATGTCCCGAGTCTCTGCATAGAGCAGCACATCGATGCAGGCGGCTGGATACTGTTGTTTGAGAGCGTGAATGAGCGGCGTGATAAGCAACATGTCACCATGGTGGCGCAGCTTAATGACCAGGATCCGCGCTGGGACCTGGTGGCCGGGGGAGAGGGTTTCAGGCGTCATACTCTGTTCTTCATCCGGGATAAGGGTTCCGATTCTAGGGGATCACGTGGATTGAGAGAAGCGTTGTATTGCTCTACCATGAGCTGATACGTATGGCCTGAGGACGTTTTCGTGCACAATCCCGCATTTCTCATCACGATTGATACAGAGGGTGATAACCTCTGGCAAAAACATGACAGCATCACTACGGAGAATGCGCGCTATCTTCCGCGTTTTCAGCAGCTCTGCGAAAAGTATGGCTTCAAGCCGGTCTATTTAACCAACTATGAAATGGCCATCGACCCTTTTTATATCGAATTCGCTAAAGACGTGATTGCGCGCGGTACCGCTGAAATCGGTATGCATCTGCACGCCTGGAACAGCCCGCCGGTCGAACCGCTGACCGCTGACGACTGGCGTCATAAACCTTATCTCATTGAGTACAGCGACGCCGCGATGCGTGAGAAGGTCGGCTATATGACACATCTGCTGGAAGACACCTTCCAGACTAAAATGGTCAGCCATCGCGCCGGACGTTGGGCGTTTGATGAACGCTACGCACGTCTGCTGGTGGAGTACGGTTATCTGGTGGATTGCTCCGTCACGCCGCGCGTGAACTGGAAAACCGCCAAGGGCGCGCCGCAAGGTGATGGTGGTACTGATTATCGTCGCTTTCCGCAGCACGCCTATTTCCTCGATGAAAATGATATCAGCCGCGAAGGGCATTCTCCGCTGCTGGAAGTGCCCATGAGCATTCAGTACAAACACTCTGCATGGATGAATAGTGTGAAGCAGAGCTACGACCGTCTGCGCGGTAAAGTCCGCTCGCCATCCGTTAATTGGCTGCGTCCGATGGGCGGCAATGTGGAAACTATGAAGAAAGTCGTAGAGCAGACGTTGACTCAGGGTAACGACTACGTGGAGTATATGCTGCACTCTTCTGAGTATATGCCCGCGGGCAGCCCAACTTTTAAGAATGAACAGGATATCGAGCGTTTATATGCCGATCTGGACGCTTTCTTTAGCTGGCTGGCGCCGCAGGTGAAAGGAATGACATTGGCTGAATATTACCAGCGGGAAATCACACAGTGATAAAAACAACGCAAGGTACCGTATGCGCATCCTTAAACAATTGACGCGGAAGAAGAATGCTTTCTTCCGCGAAATCAAGTTTCATTTAATTAACTATCGCTATAGAAATAAACCCAAACGTGGGTCCTTCGATCCAACCCTGATTCGCCACGTCTTATTATTACGCCTGGATGATAAAGTTGGTGATATGGTCGTGACCACAGGGTGCGCTAAGTTATTGGCCGATAAGGGGTATCAGGTTTCCGTTTTGACCGGGCCAATATGCCAACAAATACTAGCAGGTTCAGAATTTCTTCAGCAAGTCTATTTATACCAACCACGGATGTCGTTAAGTCAGTTAAAAGCGGTTGGTTTTGACGCTGTTGTTGATTTCGATGATGTGAAAAGCTATGAGCGATTTAAATTACTTTCTGAATTGCGTCCGGCCTGTTTGATTGGTTTTAACAAAGAGCAATACAAACTCTACGATCAGTCCATTACCTTTTTAGATGCTAATAGCCATATTTCTCAGCGCTATAAGCAGGTGGCGAAACTTTTTGCTGTGTCAGATGAACGCTACCATTATTATCTGCCTGGTGATATTCGTGAGCGTGAAAAGGTCAGTCATCTGGTGGCGCAGGCGGGAGAGGTGGAACTTTGTGTTGCGATAAATCCATTCACCGCATCAATAGATAAGGATTTTAGTCGCCATCAGATAGCGGCGCTCATTGAGCGGTTTCATACGCTTCCCTACCGGGTATGTATCGTGATGGTTGGACGTAGCGAGAAAATCTGCCAGCTTGAACTGGGCATGGCGCTGCATCTCGCCGACAGCAGCATCAACTCAGCAGTTGAAGTGATACGTTGCTGCGACCTGGTGATTACGCCAGATACCTCGATTGTGCATATTGCGCGGGTGTTCGATAAGCCAATGGTGGCGGTGTACAACAAGCGAAAACTGAAGGACACCGGACTGCCCGGTTATCGAATCTGGGCACCGGGGTATGAAAAGGCGCAGCAGATCGTCTGTGAAGAAGAGAATGTGGCGGATGTGGCAATTGAGACCCTGTGGCCTGCTATAAAAGAGCAGGCCGACCGGCTTGTCGAAGCTCGTAAGTAGAAAAGGGCCTTTGGCGGCCCTTTTTCTAGCGTTTTGCCATCAAGCCTTTACTGAGCGCAATCCCAAGGGGCAGCCAGAACAATACCCATGTCTCCCGAGGGTTGCTAACGATAAACATCCCCTGCGAGGCCATAAATATAAGAGCGTAGAGAAGGATGGCCAGACTGTGGCGACTGTCGTTGCGGCGTTTACGCCATGCCTGCCATAATCCGCAGGCGACAACAGCCAACAACAGCAACAAACCAATAACCCCCCCCTTCAGCAGTGAACCGAGATAGATACTATGTGTGGTGGTGATGTGCTCGCCGCTGTAGTTGATGAAATCGAGGTCGTAGTCAAAGCCTCGTCCCAGCCAGGGCTGGTTAGCTATCTCCGCCAACGTATGGCGCCAGATACTCAGGCGTAGCCCACTTTGCGCTCCCAGCTCCTCAAAACGGGCGAGCAGCATGTCACCAACCGGCGTCAGGAAGAGGACCAACCCAACCAGCACCGCCAGCGCGCCAACGATCAGCAAATTACGGCGTGTGAAGACCTGTAGATGCAATGTGAAACCGATGGCAATCGCCAGAGAGATCAGCGGACCTCGGCTTTGGGTTAACAACATCATGATCAGCATGACGATAATCGGGATATATAACCAGTGACTTACTTTTTCTTTCAATAACATACAGCTGATTAAAATGCCAATACCGCAGTAGCCGGCGAGGTCGATTACGTTTGTCGGCCCTGGGTTTTCAGGCGAGACAGCCCGCGCGGTCAATACCAATGTATGATCAACGATCAGTGTCCAGAGGGAAAGTACGGTGATTCCCGCCACGACGGATAGCATTGCCAGACGCCGGGTTCGCGGGCTGCTCAGCAGCGTTGCCATTAGCAGAAGATAAAAGATCAGATAAACGCCGTGGGTGAGCAGTGAGTCGATAAGCTGCGGTGTATGTCCCCAGAGATTACTGAGTGCAAAATAGATGAAGAATGCGACTAACAGCGTCCAGGTTTGCCACTGTTCGCGCAATACCTCTGCCAGCGCCTGTCGATTATCCTGGCGAAATAGCGATAACAAAAGCAGTAAGATGGATAAATGCAGTAGGTTATTCGTTCGGGTGGACATGCAAAAAACAGCGCTAAAAAATAAAAACAAGGGGAAAACAATCGAGTAACCCAGTCTCGCAAAGTTACTCATTTTTAAAGTACTCATTAAATGAAACCTTTTCGAAGATAGTTTCTGGAACAGCGCTCTTTGGCGAAAAATTAATGACCCGAATCTGGCTTTGCTGTAGCACACTCGCCGCAAGGGCGAAAGAAGGCATAACGAGACTCTCTACCTTCGTTGCCAGATACGAAGGGAGTTGGTTTTGTTGAGTTTCGTAGAATCGTGGTTGGCTGAAATTGGTCATGTCGAGGCCGCTTATCAGAATCGTTTTGAAACCTAGCCAGGCCAGGATTTGCAAAGCCCAGTAGACAACGGTTCCTGCGTCAAATATTCCCTGGCGGATATCTGTGCTAAAGCACACATCGGGTCGCTGGGGATCGTAACGCAGGCTATCAATGTGTTGATAGGTTTGCCGTATCGCGCCTTGGGCAACTTTAGGCTGATAAATTTTATAGCAACCATCTTCGACAAGCGCTAAACGGCACTGTAGATCTTCAGCGTAGCGATCGAGGATCTTGGCGATTCCGTGCATTGTCGTGAACAATATAATTCCACTTTGGCTGATGATAGCGCGAATAATCTCAGGCCTCTTATCAAAAAAACCCATATCAACAATGGTATAGAGTGAGAATGTTATTCTGTCGGACAGATGCCACGCGCCATTAACGCCCATGACTGGAATGTGTTCTGGCAGTAATGAAAAGTTGATCTCGCGAGTTGAAGGGCCCGTTGCCGTCAGTAGTACTTCGCCCTGCATGCTATTTCTTAGCGAGTTTAAGTCCACTAAGGGTACCGATTTGCCTTTGTATTGTAATACGCAAATGTCGCCGCTTTCTGCCCGGCGGATTTTTACCCACGGCCACAGATTTTCATTGTGGCGAAAGGTTCTGGGATGGGTATATCGATAGATTTGCTTAAACAGTGATCCCATTAACCGAGTCCCTGCGATTGCAATAGTTGCCGGATATGCTCAGCGGTAATGTCACCGGTGCTGCTACCGTTTGGTGGGCGGACGATATGCTGATTTTTGCCGTAGCCACCAATCAGCCCCGGATCGGTCGGGCCGTAGAGCGTGAAATTAGGTTTATCCAGCGCCGCAGTCAGATGGCTTAAGCCCGTATCCACGGAAACCACTGCCGCTGCGCCTGCCAGTTCCTGCGCCACGCCGTCGAGCTTCATACGCGGCAGGACGTCGACATAATCAAACCCGTCCGCCAGACGTTTCGCTCGCGCTTCTTCGTGCGGGGCGCCCCACGGCAGCCTGATACGCAAGCCCGTATTGCCAAGCAGGCCGATCAGTTCGCGCCAGTGGGATTCCGGCCAGTGTTTGTCGTCGCGGGTGGTAGCATGAAGGAAAATCAGGTAAGGCACGCTATCTTGCGCTGAACTGTGGAGAAAATGCTGCGAAATGGCGTAATCCCCCTGAACGTCCGGTTTCGCATAGCCGAGGCTTTTGGCGAACAGCTCGCGGGTGCGTTCCACGGCGTGCTGCGGCTTCACAATATGATGGCGGCGGTTGTAGAACAGGCTCGCCAGCGGTTCGCGGGCGGTTTGCCAGTCCATGCCGTGCTTTACGCCATGCGCTAAACGGGTGACCAGCGCGGCGCTTTTTACCAGCCCTTGTGCGTCGATAATCGCGTCGTAACGCTGCGCCTGCACTGCCTCGCGAAAGGCTTTGCGTTCGGCCTTAATCGGTGCGGAGAACCACGCTTTACGCCAGCGGCGGATCGCCACCGGGATCACGCGGTCTACCGCTTCGTGCCAGGTTGGGATTTGCGCGAAGCCTTCTTCCACCACCCAGTCAAAACGAATGTCGGGTACGGCCCGCATCGCGTCCGTCAGCGACGGCAGCGTATGCAGGACATCGCCCATTGACGAGGTTTTAACGATCAATACCCGCATTCGCTATCCTTCTTCGCTCAACAGCAGTTCGTTGAGTTCTTCGAGAACGCGCTGCGGCGTAATGTCGATCAGGCTCTGGTGATAGCCTTGTGCCGCATCGCCTTTGCGCACCTTGTGGTAGCCGGTGATCAGACGAATGACCTTCGCTTTATGCGACAGCGGCGGAGTGAAGTCCGGGCTGCTTGGGCCGTACAGGGCGACCAGCGGGCGGTTCAGCGCCGCGGCGACGTGCATCAGGCCGGAATCATTGGTGACCACGGCTTTACAGGCGGCAATCAGGATAACCGCCTGCTCCAGTTGGGTTTCCCCGGCGAGGTTGCGGCACCAGGCCTGTTGTTCGGTGCTGAGCGCGGCAAGGATGTCGTTGCCCGCATCGTGGTCTTTCGCCGAGCCGAACAGGACAATCTGGTAACCTTCGTCAATCAACTGTTTCGCCAGTTCGGCGTAGTGATAGTGCGGCCAGCGCTTGGCCGGGCCGAACTCCGCGCCGGGGCAGAAGCCGATCATCTGGCGCTCGGCGGAAAGAGTAAAGGCGGCGCAGGTTTGCGATTTTTCGCCATCGTTGACCTGCAACTGCGGCCACAGCAGGGGCTGCGGCAAATCTTTTGCCGTTTGCATGACACCTTTGTCGTAGGCCAGCGCCACGTAGCGCTCGACCATCAGCGGCCAGGCGGCTTTATCCAGCACGCGCGCGTCGTTCAGCAGGCCGTAACGCATCTCGCCGCGCCAGCCTGTGCGGTGAGGTACGCCTGCGAAGAAGGGCACTAAGGCCGATTTGAAGGAATTAGGCAGCACATAAGCGCGATCGTAGCGCTTTTCGCGCAGGTTGTGACCGAGCTTGCGCCGCTCGCCGATTTCCAGCGCCCCGTGGCCGAGCGGCATCGGGATCGCGTCGTTCACTTCCGGCATTCGCGATAAAAGCGGACGGCACCACGCGGGTGCCATCACATCGATTATCGCCTGGGGAAAGCGCGCCTTGAGCGTGCGATAGAGACTTTGCGACATCATCATGTCGCCCACCCAGGACGGGCCGATCACCAGTATTTTCATTCACTTCATCCTTCAAACGGTCTCTGCGTTGGCTGCCTGCGTTCACTCCGGTCACTTACTTGTGTAAGCTCCCGGAGATTCACTTAGTTGCCGCCTTGATACCGCTCGAATGATTTTGTGAATTTGTATCGCGGTCGCGGTTCAGCCAGGCCATATATTCCGTCACGCCTTCGGCGACGGTTTTAAACGGCTTGTTATAGCCTGCGGCGCGCAGGTTGGTCAGATCTGCCTGAGTAAACGCCTGGTAGCGGCCTTTCAGTTTTTCCGGGAACGGGATGTATTCAATGCTGCCTTTCTGGTGATACGCCAGGGCCGCGTCGGCGACGGCCTGGAAGGATTCCGCGCGGCCGGTGCCGAGGTTGAAAATGCCTGACACGCCGTTCTCCCAGAACCACAGGTTCACGGCGGCGACATCGCCGACGTAGACGAAGTCGCGCTTGAAGCCGTCGCTGCCTTCAAACAGTTTCGGGCTTTCGCCGTTGTTCAACTGGGTATTGAGGTGGAACGCCACGCTCGCCATGCTGCCTTTGTGGCCTTCGCGCGGTCCGTAGACGTTGAAGTAACGGAAGCCGACAATCTGCGAGTTCGCTTCCGGCAGCACCTGGCGTACATATTCGTCGAACAGGAATTTGGAGTAGCCGTAGACGTTCAGCGGCTGCTCGTATTCGCGGGATTCAATAAAGTTGGACGTCCGGCCACCGTAGGTCGCAGCGGAAGAGGCGTACAGGAACGGGATTTCACGCTCCAGGCAGTAGTGCAGCAGCTCTTTGGAGTACTGATAGTTGTTGTCCATCATGTACTTGCCGTCCCACTCGGTGGTGGATGAGCAGGCGCCTTCGTGGAAAACGGCCTCAATGTCGCCGAACTCTTCGCCTGCCATAATCTGGATCAGGAAATCTTCTTTATCCATGTAGTCGGCGATGTTCAGGTCTACCAGGTTGACGAACTTGGTGCCATCTTTCAGGTTGTCCACCACCAGAATGTCGGTGATGCCTTTGTCATTCAGGGCCTTAACGATGTTACTGCCGATAAAGCCTGCGCCGCCGGTAACGATGATCATAACGATAACCTTTGAAATGTGGATGACCGGGACTATCCCGGACGCTAATGGTTTTTATCATACCACTACATTGTCTGACCTTCAGCCATTCACCGACAAGCCGCAGGGGGACACGTGATTTATGCTACAAAAATTGCAACATGTACTTCGTCATCTCGTAACAACGTATAGCTTTGGGTAATATGTGCCAAATTTTGCCAAATCTGGAGAGTTGCAATGCGTGGTGATTTTTACAAACAGTTATCCAACGACCTGGAAACCGCGCGCGCGGAAGGGTTGTTTAAAGAAGAACGTATCATTACGTCTGCTCAGCAGGCTGATATTACCGTCGGCGACGGTAGTCACGTGATCAACTTTTGCGCCAACAACTATCTTGGTCTGGCGAATCATCCTGAACTGATCAACGCCGCCAAGGCGGGGATGGACAGCCACGGTTTCGGTATGGCCTCGGTGCGATTTATTTGCGGCACCCAGGACAGTCATAAAGTGCTTGAGAAGAAGCTGGCCGAGTTCCTGGGGATGGAAGACGCTATCCTCTACTCCTCCTGCTTTGACGCCAACGGCGGCCTGTTTGAAACGCTGCTGGGTGCGGAAGACGCCATTATCTCTGATGCCCTGAACCACGCCTCTATCATCGACGGCGTACGCCTGTGCAAAGCAAAACGTTTCCGTTACGCCAACAACGATATGGCGGAACTGGAAGCGCGTCTGCAAGAGGCGCGTGAAGCTGGCGCGCGTCACGTGCTGATCGCCACCGACGGCGTGTTCTCTATGGACGGCGTGATTGCCAACCTGAAAGGCGTGTGCGATCTGGCGGACAAGTACGATGCGCTGGTGATGGTCGATGACTCGCACGCAGTCGGCTTTGTGGGCGAAAACGGTCGCGGTTCTCACGAATACTGCCAGGTGATGGATCGTGTGGACATCATCACCGGTACGCTGGGCAAAGCGCTCGGTGGCGCGTCTGGCGGCTATACCGCGGCGCGTAAAGAGGTGGTTGAGTGGCTGCGCCAGCGTTCCCGCCCGTACTTGTTCTCCAACTCGCTGGCGCCAGCGATTGTCTCCGCGTCTATCAAAGTGCTGGAGATGGTGGAGTCCGGCGGAGAGTTGCGCGACCGTCTGTGGTCAAACGCCCGCCTGTTCCGCGAAAAAATGAGCGCCGCAGGCTTCACCCTGGCCGGTGCCGATCACGCGATTATTCCGGTGATGCTGGGCGACGCGGTTGTGGCGCAGAATTTTGCCCGCGAGCTGCAAAAAGAGGGGATTTACGTCACCGGGTTCTTCTTCCCGGTGGTGCCAAAAGGTCAGGCGCGTATTCGCACTCAGATGTCGGCGGCGCATACCCCTGAACAAATTGAGCGTGCGGTGGAAGCCTTTACCCGCATCGGCAAACAACTGGGCGTGATTGCCTGAGGACGTGTGATGAAAGCGTTATCCAAACTGAAAGCGGAAGAAGGGATTTGGATGACCGACGTGCCGGAGCCGGACGTCGGTCATAACGATCTGCTGATCAAAATTCGTAAAACCGCGATTTGCGGCACTGACGTCCACATCTACAACTGGGACCAGTGGTCGCAGAAAACCATTCCGGTACCGATGGTTGTCGGCCACGAATACGTCGGCGAAGTGGTCGGTATCGGTCAGGAAGTGAAGGGTTTTAAAATCGGCGACCGTGTCTCCGGCGAAGGCCACATCACCTGTGGTCACTGCCGTAACTGCCGCGGCGGCCGTACGCACCTGTGCCGTAACACTATCGGCGTGGGCGTAAACCGCCCGGGCTGCTTTGCCGAGTATCTGGTGATCCCGGCTTTTAACGCGTTCAAAATCCCGGACAATATCTCCGACGACCTGGCCTCTATCTTCGACCCGTTCGGTAACGCGGTGCATACGGCGCTGTCGTTTGATCTGGTGGGCGAAGACGTGCTGGTCTCCGGCGCAGGCCCGATCGGTATCATGGCAGCGGCCGTAGCGAAGCATGTGGGCGCGCGTCATGTGGTGATCACCGACGTTAACGAGTACCGTCTCGACCTGGCGCGCAAGATGGGCGTGACCCGCGCGGTCAACGTCTCTAAAGAGAGCCTGACCGACGTGATGGCTGAGCTTGGCATGACGGAAGGCTTCGACGTGGGTCTGGAGATGTCCGGCGCGCCGCCGGCGTTTCGCGCGATGCTGGATACCATGAACCACGGCGGGCGTATCGCCATGCTGGGTATTCCGCCGTCGGATATGTCTATCGACTGGAACAAGGTCATCTTTAAAGGACTGTTCATCAAAGGCATTTATGGCCGCGAGATGTTTGAAACCTGGTACAAGATGGCGGCGCTGATCCAGTCTGGTCTGGATCTCTCCCCGATTATTACCCATCGCTTCGGGATTGATGATTTCCAGCAGGGCTTTGACGCCATGCGTTCAGGCCAGTCCGGCAAAGTCATTCTGAGCTGGGATTAACCCATGTTAAAAAGCGCCTTAGGGCGCTTTTTTTTTGTATATCTGCTCCAGGGAATGTACTTTTGTCTTAATTCGCACTTTTTAAATAATGCAATTCCAGACAATGGATATATAAAATCTGTTTAGTGTTTGTTTAACTAGACGGACGTCATGTTTAAATTATCTGTATGTCTGCTGACATTCAACTCCGCGAGGCTGCTAGAGGAGGTATTACCTCCTTTACTACAAGTGGCCGATGAAATTGTCATTGTTGATTCCGGCAGTAGCGATCGGACGCTAGAGATCTGCCAGCGATTTAATCTCACGCTTCACCACCATTCTTACTCCATGCACGGTGCGCAGATGAACTACGCAATAAGTCTGGCAACGCATGATTGGGTGCTTTGCATGGATAGTGATGAGATTCTGGATGATCGGGTCGTCGACTATATTCTGGCGTTGAAGGCAGAGAAAGACCCTGAAATCGATTTGGCATGGCGACTTCCTCGTTACTGGTATGTACTAGGCCAACCTGTACGCACTCTGTATCCAGTTTCATCACCGGATTACCCTGTCAGATTATTTAATCGGACTCAGGCGCAATTTAACGACAGGCCTGTTGACGACAAAGTCGTGGGGCAAATTCGTTGCATCAAAATGCCTGGTCACGTCAGGCACGATACCTTCTACTCTTTGCATGAAGTATTTCAGAAGCTTAACGGATACACGACACGCCTGGTAAAGTATCAAAACATCAAGCCTTCCATCGGGCGTGGTGTTATCAGCGCGATTGGAGCATTTTTTAAGTGGTATTTATTCAGCGGTGCCTGGCGGTATGGCAAAGTTGGGGTTGTTACTGGCCTGTATGCCACGTTTTATAGTTTTCTGAAGTATTTTAAATCGTGGTATGCCCAGAGCGACAGGATGCCTTTGATGAAGGAAGAAACGCACAAATCCCGAGTATCCGATTAGCATAACGGCCCCGACGGGCCGTTATGCTTTCTTCCCCCAGCCCTGCCACTGTTGCTGGTAATACTGTACCAGCGGGCTCTGGCTGATGCTGTCGCCAAGCACCGTAAAGAAGCGGGTGGCATACACCGGCGCTGGCGTCTGTTTCGGTTTGCATACCTTCACGCCGCGGAAAGGATTACGCGGCGCGGTTGGCTGCACGTTCGACGGCGGCGCGGTGTTTGGCGTG
>NZ_JAFAGS010000160.1 GCF_019237635.1 Pluralibacter sp. | reverse complement strand
CGGACGGAACAGGGCCACCAGGGCAATCATATCTTCGAAGCAGTCAGGCTGCAGACGCTTGATGAGGTCCTTCATGCCGCGCGATTCAAGCTGGAATACCGCCGTGGTTTCCGAGCGCTGCAGCATGTCGAAGCTTTTCTTGTCGTCAAGCGGGATAGCGGCGATATCAATCGGCTCCAGCCCCTGTTTAACCCGACGTGGGTTAATCATTTTCAACGCCCAGTCGATGATAGTGAGCGTACGCAGACCCAGGAAGTCAAACTTCACCAGCCCGGCATATTCCACGTCGTTCTTGTCAAACTGGGTAACCGGGTGCTGGCCCGCTTCATCGCAATACAGCGGCGCAAAATCGGTAATTTTGGTCGGGGCGATAACCACGCCGCCCGCATGTTTACCGGCGTTACGCGTGACGCCTTCCAGTTTGCGCGCCATGTCGATGAGCGCTTTAACCTCTTCATCTGCCTCATAAATTTCCGGCAGTTGCGGTTCAGCCTCAAACGCTTTCGCCAGCGTCATCCCCGGGTCGGGCGGCACCAGCTTAGAAATTCGGTCGACAAAGCCGTAGGGGTGTCCCAGGACGCGGCCCACGTCGCGAATAACCGCTTTCGCCGCCATCGTACCGAAGGTAATAATCTGCGATACCGCCTCACGTCCGTACATGTCCGCGACGTGCTCAATCACCTGATCGCGTTTCTCCATGCAGAAGTCAACGTCAAAGTCGGGCATCGAAACACGTTCCGGGTTAAGGAAACGTTCGAACAGCAGGTCGAACTCCAGCGGATCGAGGTCGGTAATTTTTAGCGCATACGCCACAAGCGATCCGGCGCCGGAACCACGGCCCGGACCTACCGGCACGCCATTGTCCTTCGACCACTGGATAAACTCCATCACGATGAGGAAGTAGCCCGGGAACCCCATCTGGTTAATCACCTGAAGTTCAATATCCAGGCGCTCATCGTAAGGAGGACGTTTCTCTTTACGCTCGGCCTCATCCGGGAACAGAAATTCCAGACGTTCTTCCAGACCTTCTTTCGATTTCACGACCAGGAAGTCTTCCGTGGTCATCTCGCCGGTCGGGAACTGCGGCAGGAAGTATTCGCCCAGACGCACGGTGACGTTGCAGCGTTTGGCAATCTCCACGCTGTTTTCCAGCGCTTCCGGGATATCGGCAAACAGCTCGCACATCTCCTCTTCGCTGCGCATATACTGCTGCGTGGAGTAGTTGCGCGGACGTTTCGGATCGTCAAGCGTGAAACCGTCATGAATGGCGACGCGGATTTCATGGGCGTCAAAATCGCCGGCATCGATAAAACGAACGTCGTTGGTTGCCACCACCGGCAGACCGCGCTCCTCCGCCAGTTTTACCGCCGCGTGCAGATAGCTTTCTTCGTCGGCTCTGCCGGTACGAATCAGTTCCAGGAAGTAGCGGTCAGGAAAATGCGCTTCGTAAAAGGCGACGCACTGCTCAACCAGCGCGGCATTACCGCGCAGCAGGCTTTTGCCGACATCGCCCATACGGCCGCCGGAGAGCAGAATAAGCCCTTCGTTCAGCTCCACCAACCAGTCTCTGTCGATCCACGGCCCTTGCGCGCCGTAGCCGCGCTGGTAGGCGCGGGAAATCAACAGCGTCAGATTCTGGTAGCCGGTGTTGTTGGCGGCAAGCACCGTCAACTGGGTCATTTCATCGCCGAACAACTCGCTCTGGACGTGGAAATCCGCCCCGACGATAGGTTTCAGCCCGGCGCCATGCCCTGTTCCGTAGAACTTCACCAGGCCGCAGAGGTTGGTAAAATCGGTGATCGCCAGCGCAGGCATGCCAAGCGCGGCCGCCTTTTTCACCAGCGGCCCGGTCTTTGCCAGCCCATCGATCATGGAGTAGTCGCTATGCACCCGCAGGTGTACGAAACGTGGTTCAGCCATCTTCAGATTCCGCGTTACTTAATTGCGTATTGATTCAGGACGCCAGGCCCAGTACGCGCTTCACCGGGCCAAAACTGCTCCGGTGGTGTTCGGTAGCGCCATGTTCTGCCAGCTTTTCCAGATGAAAAGCGGTGGGATACCCTTTATGCTGCGCAAAACCATACTGCGGGAACGTCACGTCCAGCGCGGCCATTTCAGCGTCACGCGTTACTTTAGCCAGTATGGATGCCGCACTGATCTCCGCCACCCGGCTGTCGCCCTTCACCACCGCCATTGACGGTACCGGAAGCGCCGGACAGCGGTTGCCGTCAATCAGCACATATTCCGGGGGGATGTGCAGTCCCGTCACCGCGCGTTGCATCGCCAGCATGGTCGCATGCAGAATATTCAGCTCATCAATCTCATGCGGCTCAGCGCGCCCAAGGCTCCAGCTCAACGCTTTCTCTTTGATTTCATCGAACAGCGCCAGCCGGCGTTTTTCGCTCAGCTTTTTCGAGTCATTCAGCCCGACAATCGGCCTCGCCGGGTCGAGGATCACCGCGGCGGTCACCACCGCGCCGACCAGCGGGCCGCGCCCGACTTCATCGACGCCAGCCACCAGATGCGTATGGGGGTAAATAAATTCCATCATTGAGCAAGCTCCAGCACCGCATCCGCCGCCTGCTCATCGGCATTACAGCGGATCTGCTGGTGCAGTTCACGGAAGGTGTCATGCATGGCATGGCTGGTTTTGCCATTGGCCAGCAACGGCAGTAACGCATCGGCAAGCGCCTGCGGCTGACACTCGTCCTGCAAAAGTTCTTTTACCAGCTCGCGCCCCGCCAACAGATTCGGCAGGGAAACGTAATCGGTTTTCACCAGCCGTTTGGCAAGCCAGAAGGTGAAAGGCTTCATGCGATAGCCTACGACCATTGGACATTTCGCCAGCATGCACTCCAGCGCCGCCGTACCAGAGGCCAGCAACGCGGCGTCGCTGGCGATCATCGCCTCGCGCCCCATACCGTCAAGCATATGCACCGTCAGATCAGGCGCGACTTCAGCCTTGATCCGCTCGAACTGCTCGCGGCGTTTGGCATTCACCAGCGGCACGACGACTTCAAGATCGGGGTAATGCTGGCGCAAAATCTGCGCGGTTTTCAGGAAGTCGGCGCTCAGCATCTCGACTTCGGCATTACGGCTCCCCGGCAGCAGCGCCAGACAATGCACGTCATGCGCAATGCCTAAGACGTCGCGCGCGGCGTTTTTATCCGGATCGAGCGGCATCGCATCCGCCATCGTGTGCCCAATAAAGCGACAGGGAACGTTGAAACGGTCATAAAACGCTTTTTCGAAAGGCAGAAAAGCCAGCACCAGATGGGTGGATCTGCCAATTTTGAAAACGCGTTTTTGTCGCCAGGCCCAGACGGACGGACTGACGTAATGAATGGTTTTAATGCCCTGTTTTTTCAGGTTGCCTTCAAGCGTGATGTTGAAATCCGGCGCATCAATACCGACGAACACATCCGGCTTAAGTTCACTAAAACGGCGCGTCAAATCAGCACGAATATGCAGCAAACGGCGCAGACGCCCGAGCACTTCGACAATGCCCATCACCGCCAGCTCTTCCATCTCATACCAGGCTTCACAACCTTCCGCCTGCATACGCGGCCCGGCAACGCCCACAAAACGCGCATTGGGTACACGGGCTTTCAGCGCGCGAATAAGACCGGCACCAAGAATATCGCCGGAGGTTTCTCCGGCGACCAGGGCTATCGTTAAAGGACGTTCAGCCATTAACGAATCAGACCACGCGTAGATTGCTCGAAGAAGTCAGAGAACGCTTTCACGTCCGGATGCACCTCAGCCAGCGCCGCAATTTCCGGTTTGGCTTCTTCCAGCGTTTTGCCGCTGCGGTACAGCAGTTTATACGCATTGCGGATCGCAATAATCGCTTCTTTGCTGAAACCACGGCGCTTCAGCCCTTCGATATTCACACCGAACGGCGTCGCGTGGTTACCCTGCGCAATCACGTACGGCGGGACGTCCTGTGCAACACCGGAGCAGCCGCCAACCATGACGTGCGCGCCAATGCGGCAGAACTGATGGACAGCCGTCATGCCGCCAATGATAGCGAAATCACCCAGCGATACGTGTCCCCCCAACGTGGCGTTGTTGGCGAGAATACAGCGATCACCAATGACGCAGTCATGCGCGATATGCGCATTGATCATCAGCAGGTTATCGCTGCCCACCTTCGTCAACCCACCATCCTGTATTGTGCCGCGATGAATGGTGACGCTTTCGCGAATGCGGTTGCGATCGCCAACCTCCACACGGGTCGGTTCGCCAGCGTATTTCAGATCCTGGTTCACTTCACCAATGGAGACAAACTGATAAATCTCATTATCACGGCCGATTTTGGTATGGCCGTTTACCACGACGTGAGACTTCAGTACGGTACCTTCGCCGATTTCGACGTTAGCGCCGACAATACAAAACGGACCAATGTGAACGTTAGCGCCAATGACGGCCCCCTCTTCCACAATGGCGGTAGGATGAATAAAGGCGGTAGTATCAATCACGTATCAGGCCTCCCGGCTGCGGGCGCACATCATGGTCGCTTCGCAAACAACTTTACCATCAACCAGCGCCACGCCTTTAAAACGGGTCAGGCCACGGCGGGTCTTCTCAAAAGTGACTTCCATAATCATCTGATCGCCTGGCACGACCGGACGCTTGAAGCGTGCTTCATCGATGCCTGCGAAATAGTACAACTCACCCGGCTCCAGTTTACCCACGCTCTTAAATGCCAGAATACCCGTGGCCTGAGCCATGGCTTCCAGAATCAGTACGCCTGGAAAAATCGGCTTACCAGGGAAATGCCCCTGGAAAAACGGCTCGTTTACGGAGACATTTTTAACTGCGCGCAGAAAACGACCCTCTTCAAAATCCAGCACGCGGTCAACCAGCAAGAATGGGAAGCGGTGCGGTAGAAGTTCCAGAATCTCTTCAATGTGCAGAGTATGAGTGTCAGTAGTCAAAATACTCTTCCTGTCAAAATATACTGAATGGCAATAATAACACGGCCTGCCGGATTATAAGAAATCAGACAGGCCGGGAAGTTTGGCGCGTAATGAATGAGATATCAGTCTTGTTGACCGGCTTTACGCTCAAGAGCCTTGAGACGCTTGCTCATATCATCAATGTTCATCACCAGCGCCGCAGTTTTGCGCCACGCCTTGTTAGGCTGCAGCGGGATACCCGAGGAATACACGCCAGGTTCGGTGATAGGTCGCATAACCATCCCCATCCCAGTCACGGTCACCTTATCGCAGATTTCCATATGGCCGTTAATGACGCTGGCGCCGCCAATCATGCAATAACGACCAATTTTCAGACTACCTGCCATAATGACGCCGCCGGCAACAGCCGTATTGTCACCGATGACCACGTTGTGCGCAATCTGGCACTGGTTGTCGATGATCACGCCATTGCCAATGATGGTATCGTCAAGCGCGCCGCGATCGATAGTCGTACAGGCGCCGATCTCCACGCGATCGCCGATAATCACCCGGCCTAACTGAGGGATCTTCACCCAGTTGCCGCGATCGTTGGCATAACCAAAACCATCAGCGCCGATCACCGTGCTGGACTGAATCAGGCAATTTTCGCCGATTTCAATCTCATGGTAAATGGAGACATTCGCCCATAAACGGGTGCCTGCGCCGATTTTGGTCTTCTTACCGATAAAACAACCCGCGCCGATGCGAACGTTATCGCCCAGCACCACGCCGGATTCGATCACCGCATTCGCGCCGATTGAAATGTTTTTACCCAGCCTCGCGCTGGCATCAACGACCGCGCTTGGCGCGATGTCCTGTGCCGGCTGAGGCGTGGTATCAAGAATTTGCGCCATGCGGGCATACGTCAGGTAGGGGTTTTTCACCACCAGCGCCGCGCTTTTGGCAAAGGGTAGATCGTCCTGCGTCATCACAACAGCAGACGCCTGGCATACGCCCAAGTGTTCACGATACTTTGGATTCACAATGAACGTAATGTGACCTGTTTGCGCAGATTGCATGGACGCGACAGCGGTGATGACGATATCGCCATCACCGTGTAATTCTGCATCCAACTGCTCTGCTAAATCAGCCAGTCGAATTGAAGGCATTACTTATTTAACCTGGTTCAGTACATCGGCAGTGATGTCTTTTACATCATTGCTGCTGTATGCAACGGTGTTCGCATCAACAACCAGGTCGATGCTCTGGCTGCTCGCGACGGTCTTCACTGCAGCCTGGATACGCGTCACCAGCTTGCCGCGCTCTTCGTTAGAACGGCGTGCGCGATCCTGCTCAAACTGCTGTGCTTTCTGAGAGAAAGCCTGGCGCTGAGTCATGATGTCTTTTTCCAGTTTGCTGCGGTCAGCAGCCTTCATGGTAGAGCCATCACGCTGCAGGCGCTGCATTTTCGCCTGTAGATCGGATTCCTGGCGCTGCAGTTCAGCTGCACGGCCTTTGAATTCGTTTTCCAGCGTCTGAGAAACACCCGTCTTCTGTGCGACCTGCTGGAACAGGCTGCCCATGTTAACGATAGCAATTTTGTCTGCCGCCTGAGCGGAGGTAACCATCGCTAAACCGAGACCTGCAGCTAATAACCACTTTTTCACAATAAACTCCTTACCATCCCATGAGTGCCCGGAAGCACCGTTCTTTGCGAAGTCATGCGACCACGCCGTGATCGCCAGATGTCATCGCTACACTGCACTAGCATTCCTTTGCACAGACCAATTACCAGGTTTTACCAATGTTAAACTGGAACTGCTCTGCTTTGTCCCCTTCGTACTTCTTGAACGGCTGGGCGTAGGAGAAGACCAACGGCCCCAGCGGAGACATCCATTGTAATGCGATACCCGCGGACATACGAATATTGCTCGGATCGCTGTAATCAGGGATTCCAGCCGCTTTCATCTGCGCGGTGTTATCCCAGTGCGTATCCCAGACGGAGCCCGCATCCCAGAAGAAGGAGGTACGGACAGAGTTCGCATATTTATCGCTAATGAACGGCGTCGGCACGATCAGCTCAAGGCTGGCGACCGCCATGGCGTTACCGCCCACCGCGTCTTCAGATTTACATACCGTACCGCTCGCTTGATCACAGTTATCATTGCCCGGCCCGCCAATATACACCGCTTTCGGGCCGATGTTGTTGGACTGGAAACCACGGACGGTACTGGAACCACCGGCATAGAAGTTTTCATAGAACGGCATTTCTTTACCACCAACGCCGTCGCCATAACCCCAACGGGTACGGCCCAGTACGACCCATTTGTGATCGTCATCGATCGGGAAGTAGGAGGCCGTATCAAGCGAGATTTTATAGAATTCGTTATCGGAACCCGGCAGAGTCACCTTACCGTTCAGGTTGACGCGCGAGCCGTCCGTCGGGAAGAAACCGCGGTCCAGCTTATTGTATGTCCAACCATAGTTGAGGGTGAAGTCATCCGCCGCGAACCCGTTGTCGCTCGAGCTCGTACCTGGCGTCTGCCCGATGGACTCCAGATAACGGTTCATCGCCACCTGCGGCTGCATGTTGGACAGGTCGTTATGCACATAGCCCAGACCGGCACGCAGGGTGTTGTATTCGTTAACCGGGAAGCCCAGCGTTCCATCGACACCATAACTCTTGTTGGTGTACGAGGAGAGGTCGGCGTCATCCGCTTTAAAGTCATTGTAGAAGATACGCCCGCCAAGGCTCACACCGTCTACCGTGAAGTACGGGTTAGTCACCGACAATTCTGAGTAGGTCTGGTAGTCGTTCTTCGTGCCGTTAATACCGACAGAGTAACCCGTCCCTAACCAGTTATCCTGCTGAACCCCGACCTGGAAGCTCACGCCGCTTTCAGTACCGTAACCGATACCAAAGTTGAAGCTACCGGTGTTGCGCTCTTTCACCTTATAGACAACGTCTACCTGATCCGGGCTGCCCGGTACGCGCTGGGTATCCGTATCAACCGTTTCAAAGTAGCCCAGACGGTTCAGACGATCTTTCCCCTGGTCGACCAGGTCGCTACCCAGCCATGACCCTTCCATCTGGCGCATTTCGCGACGCAGGACGGCGTCTTTCGAGGTATCGTTGCCGACGAAGCGAATCTTACGCACGTAGTAACGGTTGCCCGCATCGACGTTAACGTGCAGCTTCACGGTCTTATCGGTATCGTTGATTTCCGGCTGCGACTGAACGCGCGGGTAGGCATAACCATAGCGACCCAAAAGTTTCTTAATGTCATCTTCCATTTTGGTCACTTTGGCGCCGTTATACAGCTCGCCCGGCTGCACTTTGGTCAGGCTTTCAATTTCCGCAGAATGCCCGGCCAGGTTGCCGCTCACCTCAACGCCGGCCAGCTTGTACTGATCGCCTTCGGTGACGTTGATGGTGATATAAATGCCTTTCTTATCCGGCGTCAGGCTGACCTGCGTTGAATCGATATTGAAACGCGCATAGCCGCGATCCAGATAGTAGCTACGCAGGGTTTCGAGGTCGCCTGCCAGTTTTTGTTTCTGGTACTTGCGATCGCCCACCACGTTCCACCACGGCACTTCATCGCGCAGCTGGAAGTTGGAGATCAGCTCATCGTTCGAAAACGCATGGTTGCCGACGATGTTAATTTGTTGAATTTTAGCAGAGACGCCTTCCTGGAAGACCAGCTTCAGGTCAACACGGTTACGCGGCAGCGGCGTGACAACCGCTTTTACGCTGGCGCTGTATTTACCGACGCTGTAGTAGAAATCTTCCAGCCCTTTCTCGATATCGGAAAGCGTCGTGCGGTCCAGAGATTCACCAACGCGAACGCCAGAGGCCTCGAGGTTTTGCTTGAGCATGTCATCTTTTACCGACTTGTTGCCGGAGAAAGTGATGCTGGCAATCGTTGGGCGCTCTTTCACCTGCACGAGGAGCGTATCGCCATCGCGCAGGACGCGAACGTCCTCGAAGTTGCCAGTGGCAAACAGAGCGCGGATAGTATTACTGATGTCTTCATCAGTGACGGTATCGCCAGGACGAACTGGCATGCTGAGGAGGGCGGCACCAACAGCGACACGCTGCAAGCCTTCGAAATGAATATCCTTCACTACGAACCCGTCAGCACCGTATACGGTCGCGCTGCCGAACAGCAGCGACGCTATGAGCAACTTTTTCATCGCCATCGTTATTATGCGTTCTTCCTAACTAACTCTCTTACAACCGAGAGAAATCATTGAAAAGTGCAAGCCCCATTAACAACACCAGCAATATTGAGCCAATGCGATAACTTAAGTCTTGAACTCGCTCGGATACCGGCCCGCCTTTCAGCTTTTCAATCGCTAAAAAGAGCAGATGACCCCCGTCAAGAACGGGAAGCGGGAACAGGTTGATAATGCCCAGATTCACACTGATGAGCGCGAGAAACATCAGATAGTAAATCAACCCAAACTCCGCAGACATCCCAGCCCCCTGGGCGATAGAAATCGGCCCACTGAGGTTGTTCAGTTTTACGTCACCGGTGATCAATTTCCCCAGCATTTGAACCGTAAGCTTCATCAACTGCCAGGTTTTATCCGTGGCTTCGCCGATAGCGGCAAACGGCCCATACTGGCGCACTGTTTTATACTCATCTGGCAGTGGAATCACTTTCGGCACCACGCCAGCAAACCCTTCTGCTTTTTCTTTACCGGGTTTTGTATCCGGTATCAGCGTTAAAGACAAGGGGCTCCCCTGTCTTTCTATTTCAAGCTGCAGCGCTTTTCCCGGGTTGTCGCGAACAAGGGTAACAAACGTCATCCATTGCGTCAGCGGTTGACCATCGACTTTAACGATCCTGTCACCCGCTTGCAAACCCGCCTTGCGTGCCGCAGACTGCGGCTGCACTTCGGCCAGTACCGGTTCAATCTGCGCACCGCGCGGACGCATGCCGAGCGACGTAACAGGATCTTCTCTGTCCGGCTCAAACGCCCAGTGGCGCAAATCCAGAACTTTCTCCTGACGCTGCTGGCTGCCGAAAGGCGCCACGGTGAGCGTGGTTTGGCTGTCGCCAATTTTAGCAACCAACGCCAGACGCACTGCATCCCAATCAGGCGTTTCGATACCATCTACGGCTTTAAGTTCCGTTCCTGGTGCAATTTGTGCTATCGCAGCGATCGAATTGGGCGTTATTTCACCAATAACCGGGCGAACGCCAGGCACGCCAATAATAAACACCAGCCAGTAAGCAAAGATAGCAAAAATAAAGTTTGCGATCGGCCCGGCAGCAATAATGGCGGCGCGCTGTCCCACCGTTTTATTATTAAACGCATAATGACGCATTTCCGGGGCAACCGGCTCAACGCGCTCGTCGAGCATTTTGACGTAGCCGCCCAGCGGGATCAGGGCAATAACGAATTCAGTGCCGTGCTTATCGACGCGCCGCCAGAGTCCTTTGCCAAAACCGATGGAGAACCGTTCTACACGAACGCCGCAACGGCGAGCAACCCAGAAATGACCAAACTCATGCACGGTAATAAGCACGCCCAGTGCAATGATAAATGCCGCCAGATTCCAGAGGATGCTCAGCATAAAACCTTCCGTCAAATCGTCCTGAAGACTAAAAGTAGCAGGCACGCAAAGACCGGTACCGCCGCCGTCAGGCTGTCGATACGATCCAGAATACCGCCGTGCCCAGGGATCAAATGACCGCTGTCTTTGATGCCCGCTTCTCGCTTAAACATACTTTCAGTCAAATCACCCAGCACGGACGCCAGCGCGGCGACCACGGAACAAATGAGCAACACCGAAGGGGTAACCTCCAGATTGGCCCACAGACCGTATGCCCAGGAAATCACCGCCGCCGTCACCAGCCCGCCGATAAAACCCTGCCAGGTTTTGCCCGGCGACACTTTCGGCGCCAGCTTGTGCTTACCGAAAAGCTTACCAAACATATACGCGCCGGAATCAGCGCCCCAGACCAGAATCATGACGTACAGCAGCCACAGCGACCCGCTGTAATGGTTGTCATCATAATGCCAGGCGCGCAACGCCAACATCCCCCAGAAAAAGGGAACAATGGTCAGCAGGCCAAAAATCAAACGCAGCGTTTTGGAATGACGCCAGAATGACGCGGAGCCCGGATAAAACAGCACCAGCAGCAGCGCAGCAATCCACCAGCCCAACGACGCCCACAAGGCAATCTCAATGACGGGCTGGTTAACGCTATGGTGATACTCCGGCAATAAAAAGAGCATCACCGCCAGCAGCAGGCCGAAAAGCACCGCCAGCCATATCCGCTGCGAGCGTGAGTTAAAACCGCTTAACTGTCCCCATTCCCACGCGGCCAGCATACACACGACAAGCGTGACAATAGCAAACCCGCCCGGCGGCAGCAGAAAAAGCGCTGCAATAACCGCAGGGATTAAAACGAAAGCAGAAATCAGGCGATACTTCAGCAAAAGCTACCCCCATCAGGCATTTTCGCCACCTGGCTCGGTGCCGCCGAAACGACGCTCTCGATTGGCAAAGGCATGCAGCGCACCTTCAAAGTCTTGTTCATCGAAATCGGGCCAGAGAACATCCGTAAAGTAAAGTTCGGCATAGGCAATTTGCCACAGCAGAAAATTACTGATTCGGTGCTCTCCCCCTGTCCTAATAACTAAATCAACGGGCGCCAGTTCATGCATACAGATTTGCTGGCTCAGCAAATCTTCAGTAATTTGATTGGGGCTAAGTTCCCCTTTCTGAACCTGTTCAGCCAATTGCTGAACACCCTGAATAATATCCCAACGCCCGCCATAATTCGCCGCAATATTGAGCGTCAACCCAGTATTATTCTGAGTCAATGCTTCAGATTTGCGAATTCGTTCTTGTATGCGGGCATTGAAGCGGCTGGTGTCGCCAATGATACGAAGACGGACATTGTGGCGATGCAGGCTTTTTACTTCGCTATCGAGCGCCCACACGAACAACTCCATCAACGCACTGACTTCCTGCTCCGGCCGGTTCCAGTTTTCACTGCTAAATGCGTAAAGCGTCAGGGCGCTGATGCCGTTATTCGCCGCAAATGAGACAGCCCGGCGTACTGATTTAGCCCCGGCCTTATGTCCAAAGGCGCGGATCTTCCCTTGTCTTTTCGCCCAGCGGCCATTGCCATCCATAATAATGGCTACGTGATGACAGCCATGGGTGGGCAAATTTTCGCTGATTGGTTGATTAGCAGACAACATAACGCGTTTCTAGTCCATCAATAGGAATTAGCGGTATCCTGGAATACAGCCGCTTTTGCACAAAAAAGCCGTGTTAGTCCACGGCTCACCCATTTTCGCCAACATGTTACAGCGCAAACGGATGGCGCAGACTATAACACCGAAGCCCACGCCCCACAAATGCCACGGCATTTTGCGACGGGACAATCATTAGCTTACGAAATGTGCGACCTGCTGGCGCGCCGCGTTTCTGGCCTGGGCATCCACCTCAATCACCTCATCAATGCTCCGGGGTTCGCGTACATCCAGCGACTCAAGCACCGCCTGGTTAATATCGGCAATCTCCGTAAAGCGAATGCGCCCGGCCAAAAAGGCCTCAACGCTCACCTCATTCGCCGCATTCAGCGCAGTGGTTGCCGCCTGTCCCTGGTCGAACGCGTCCATTGCCAGCTTCAGGCAAGGATAGCGCTGATAGTCAGGAGCGGAGAAGGTCAATGCACTGAGCGAGCAGAAATCAAGCGGTTTCACCCCCGACGCCACGCGATTTGGCCACGCCATCGCATGGGCGATTGGTGTACGCATATCCGGTTCGCCGAGCTGCGCCAGAACGCTGCCGTCGCGATAGCGCACCATAGAGTGAATCACCGACTGCGGGTGGATAATCACCTCCATCTGCGCGGCCGAGGCATTAAACAGCCAGCGGGCCTCAATGTATTCCAGACCCTTGTTCATCATGGTGGCGGAATCGACGGAGATTTTGCGCCCCATCGACCAGTTCGGATGCCGACATGCCTGATCGGGCGTCATTGCGCGGAGTTCAGACAGTGGCGTTTCGCGGAACGGGCCACCAGACCCGGTAAGCAGAATCGACGACACGCCGTTCTGCTCCAGGTCAGCGTAGCCCAGGTTATGCTGAAAAGTTTGCGGTAAACTCTGAAAAATGGCGTTGTGTTCGCTATCCACCGGCAGCAACTGCGCCCCACTCTGCTTTACCGCGTCCATGAACAGACGCCCGCAGGTCACCAGCGACTCTTTGTTCGCCAGCAATACCGTCTTACCGGCATGAATGGCGGCAAGCGTTGGCACCAGCCCTGCCGCACCGACAATCGCGGCCATCACCTGATCCACCGCATTGGCAGCCGCCACCTCGCAGGCCGCCTGCTGGCCGCTCATCACCTCGGTGCGGCACCCATGCTGTTGCAGCGCCGTCTTCAGCGCCGCCGCGCTCGCGGCGTCATCCATTACCGCGTAGCGAGGAGAAAACGACAGGCACTGTTCGGTCATGCGGGAGACATTTTTCCCCGCGACCAGCGCGAAAACAGCATAGTGTTCAGGATTGTGACGCACCACATCCAGCGTACTGCACCCGATTGAACCGGTTGAGCCGAGAACGGTTAATTGCTTCATGACAGATCCGCAAATAGAAAGCTAAAAAGCAAAACGCCGCCAGCAAAGCCATCACTGGCCTTCTGTACGGCGTTTCAGGGAATACACACCGTTTCAGGCAGCGTCACTGCCGCCTGAACCTCACGTGTATTCAGTCCACATCAGAACTGCATCAGTTCTGCTTCTTTGTCGGCCAGCGCCGCGTCGACTTTCTTGATGGCCGCGTCAGTCATTTTCTGCACGTCATCCTGAGAACGACGATCGTCGTCTTCGCTGATCTCTTTCTCTTTCAGCAGCGCTTTCACTTTGTCGTTCGCGTCGCGACGGACGTTACGCACAGCAACACGCGCCTGCTCGGCTTCGCCACGCACGATCTTGGTCAGATCTTTACGACGCTCTTCGGTCAGCGGCGGCAGCGGCACGCGAATATCGGTGCCTGCAGAGCTTGGGTTCAGACCCAGGTCGGAAGCCATGATGGCTTTCTCAACCGCCGGGCTCATGGAACGATCGAACACGTTGATTTTCAGCGTGCGGGAGTCTTCCACAGTAACGCTGGCTAACTGACGCAGCGGCGTCGGCGTACCGTAGTATTCCACCACGATGCCGTCCAGCAGACTTGGGGACGCACGACCGGTGCGCACTTTGCTGATTTGGGTTTTGAACGCTTCGACGCATTTTTCCATGCGTACTTCAGCATCTTTTCTGATATCGCTAATCACGTTACGAATCCTTGAAATTTTGTCTCAGACTGGCCATACCCGCCTCGCGGCTAACGCGAGTGTGCTAAGTATAGCCCGTTAAATTCAGGGTGCCGTAAACGGCAGCCTTGCAAGAAACGCCAAAATAAAGCGGAATCTTACCTGTATTTGCGTCCGACGGAAATTATTCCGTAATCAATGTGCCTTCTTTTTCACCCATGACCACGCGGCGCAGCGCGCCCGGCTTGTTCATGTTGAAGACGCGAATCGGCAATTTGTGGTCACGAGCCAACGTAAACGCGGCAAGATCCATCACTTTCAGCTCTTTATCCAGAACTTCACTGTAGGTCAGCTGTTCGTACATGGTCGCCGACGGATCTTTCGCCGGATCAGCGGTAAACACACCGTCCACTTTTGTCGCTTTCAGCACCACGTCCGCTTCGATTTCGATACCGCGCAGGCAGGCAGCGGAGTCGGTGGTAAAGAACGGGTTGCCGGTACCGGCGGAGAGGATCACCACGCGGTTATTACGCAGCAGGCTGATAGCCTCTGCCCAGCTGTAGTTGTCGCACACGCCGTTCAGCGGAATCGCGGACATCAGGCGGGCGTTCACATAGGCGCGATGCAGAGAGTCACGCATGGCCAGACCATTCATGACGGTTGCCAGCATGCCCATGTGGTCGCCCACGACGCGGTTCATCCCCGCTTTTGCCAGGCCCGCTCCACGGAAAAGGTTACCACCGCCAATCACTACGCCGACCTGGATACCCAGTTCAACCAGTTCTTTGATTTCCTGAGCCATACGGTCAAGAATGCTTGCATCGATACCGAAGCCTTCAGTTCCCTGCAGTGCTTCGCCACTCAGCTTAAGCAGAATGCGTTTGTAGACGGGTTTTGCATTGGTAGCCATATTTCTTTCCTGGGACTGTCAACGTTTGAGATGAATTAAAACAGGCGATAGGGTAAGTCGCCCTTCAGCGCTGGCCGATAAGCGGCAGGCTGCTTTCCACATGATGGGTCCAAAAAGAAGCCGCCCTCAGGCGGCTCTTTCTGAAAATTAAGACTGCTTGGACATTGCAGCAACTTCTGCTGCGAAGTCAGTCTCAACTTTCTCAATGCCCTCACCCACTTCAAAGCGGATGAAGCCAGTCACGTCAGCGTTGTGCTCTTTCAGCAACTGACCAACAGATTTGCTCGGATCCATCACGAACGGCTGGCCGGTCAGAGAAACTTCGCCGGTGAATTTCTTCATACGGCCTTCAACCATTTTCTCTGCGATTTCTTTCGGTTTGCCAGACTGCATGGCGATGTCCAGCTGAACCTGGTACTCTTTTTCTACCACTTCAGCAGACACGTCTTCCGGCTTAACGAATTCCGGCTTGCTTGCAGCAACGTGCATCGCCAGCTGTTTAACCAGCTCGTCGTCAGCGCCTTTAGCCGCAACCAGAACGCCGATACGCGCGCCGTGCTGGTAAGAGCCCAGAACGTCGCCTTCCAGGGAAGCTACGCGACGGATGTTGATGTTCTCGCCGATTTTAGCAACCAGGGCAACACGCTCTTCTTCGAACTGTGCTTTCAGAACGTCAACGTCGGTGATTTTACCCGCAATAGCTGCGTCCAGTACTTTGTTAGCAAATGCCTGGAAACCGCCATCTTTCGCAACGAAGTCAGTCTGGCAGTTAACTTCCAGAATGATGCCGTAGGTGCCGTCGATTTTAGTGATGATCACGCCGTCAGCTGCAACGTTGCCTGCTTTTTTCGCCGCTTTGATCGCGCCGGATTTACGCATGTTTTCGATTGCCAGCTCGATGTCGCCGTTCGCTTCGGTCAGCGCTTTTTTGCAATCCATCATGCCTGCGCCAGTACGTTCACGCAGCTCTTTTACCAGGGATGCGGTAATTTCAGCCATTCTTAAATCCTCGGGAGAGATATGACCTGCCCGGTTCCAGGAACCAAACAGGTTTAAAAGTGAAAAAGGGGCCTATAATTGGCCCCTATCCATACACGGTACTAATAAGGGCTTAAACCTTATTATTCAGCTTCTACGAAGCTTTCTTCCGCCTGAGAAGCCAGATCCTGAGAACGGCCTTCGCGTACGGTAGCAGCAACAGCGCCCAGGTACAGGCTAACAGCGCGGATTGCGTCGTCGTTACCCGGGATAACGAAGTCTACGCCGTCCGGATCGGAGTTAGTATCAACGATAGCAAATACCGGAATACCCAGGTTGTTTGCTTCTTTGATTGCGATGTGCTCGTGGTCAGCGTCGATAACGAACAGAGCGTCCGGCAGACCGCCCATATCTTTGATACCGCCCAGGCTGTTTTCCAGCTTGTCCAGCTCACGAGTGCGCATCAGCGCTTCTTTCTTGGTCAGCTTGTCGAAAGTACCGTCCTGAGACTGAGTTTCCAGGTCTTTCAGACGTTTGATGGACTGACGAACGGTTTTCCAGTTAGTCAGCATACCGCCCAGCCAGCGATGGTTCACGAAGAACTGGTCGCAGCTGTTAGCAGCATCTTTCACAGCTTCGCTTGCAGCGCGCTTAGTACCAACGAACAGGATCTTACCTTTACGGGAAGAAATTTTGTTCAGCTCAGCCAGAGCTTCGTTGAACATCGGTACAGTTTTCTCAAGGTTGATGATGTGAACTTTGTTACGCGCACCGAAGATGAACGGCTTCATTTTCGGGTTCCAGTAACGGGTCTGGTGACCGAAGTGAACACCAGCCTTGAGCATGTCGCGCATGGAAACAGTTGCCATGTTTAAAACCTCTATATAAAAGTTGGGGTTATGCCTCCACGTATCCCATATTACCGACCCCAAAGGGCACCCCGGAATATGTGCCGATACGTGTGTGTTGTTACACAAAGTGAGATTTGTCGCTTCACTCCCGCACTGTGTATATGAAACGGAAGAGAAGTTCGGCGCGCTTTATACCACAAATTGCTGCCGGACACCAATAATTGTTGGCGATTCGACCGATTTCGGCGCGTGAATTTCTTGTGACAGAACCCCTCCGTTGGCACGAAAGGCGAAGTTTAGAATGATTCTCAATTTGGCAGGAGACACGCCAGGCTGATACCATTGGCAACACTTAGACTCATACAGCCGGTAAATCGGCACCGATGGACAGAATGCATGGCTATCTCAATCAAGACACCTGAAGAAATCGAAAAGATGCGCGTGGCGGGCAGACTTGCCGCCGATGTGCTGGAAATGATCGCTCCCCACGTAAAACCGGGCGTCAGCACTGGCGAACTTGACCGCCTGTGCAATGACTACATCGTCAACGAACAGCACGCGATCTCCGCGTGTCTCGGCTACCACGGTTTTCCGAAATCGGTATGCATCTCCATTAACGAAGTCGTGTGCCACGGTATTCCTGATGACGAGAAGCTGCTGAAAGACGGCGATATCGTCAACATCGATGTGACCGTCATTAAAGACGAGTATCACGGCGATACCTCGAAAATGTTTATCGTCGGCAAGCCGACCATCCTCGGCGAGCGCCTGTGCCGCATCACCCAGGAGAGCCTGTATCTGGCGCTGAAAATGGTGAAACCGGGCATTCGCCTGCGCACCCTCGGCGCGGCCATCCAGACGTTCGCCGAGGCAGAAGGCTTCTCTGTCGTTCGCGAATACTGCGGTCACGGTATCGGTCGCGGCTTTCACGAAGAACCGCAGGTGCTGCACTATGACGCGGATGACGGCGGCGTCGTCCTGCAGCCGGGTATGACCTTCACCATTGAACCGATGCTCAATGCCGGTGATTACCGCATCCGCACCATGAAAGACGGCTGGACCGTGAAAACCAAAGACCGAAGCTTGTCTGCGCAGTACGAGCATACTATTGTGGTTACAGACAACGGCTGCGAAATTCTGACGCTACGAACGGATGACACCATCCCGGCGATAATCTCGCACAACGAATGATAAAAGCCGGCGCAAGCCGGTTTTTTTATGAGGGGCGTCCTGCCCGTCCCCCTTCGGGCCGCCGCACGCGACGTTAAAAATCGCTCCGGCGATTTTTTATGGGTAATCGTTTTTACTTATGGGTGGCGCGATGCGTAATTCCTTACCTGACACAGCACTTCCCACATTCGCCGGCCAGCCGGAAACGCCAGCCACCTGGCCTGAGACGGAACTGACCTGTTCAAGCATTAAGGCGCGCCTCGACGCTTTTCAGCGCTGGCTGGGCGACGCCTTTGACAGCGGCATTTCCGCCGAGCAGTTGATGGACGCGCGCACGGAGTTTATCGACCTGTTGCTGCAGCGGCTGTGGGTGCATTACGGCTTTAGCGAGATCAGCGATACGGCGCTGGTTGCCGTGGGCGGCTATGGCCGCGGCGAACTGCATCCGCTGTCGGATATCGACCTGCTGATCCTGAGCCGTAAAAAGCTCCCCGATGAGCAGGCGCAAAAAATCGGCGAACTGCTCACCCTGCTGTGGGACGTTAAGCTTGACGTCGGGCATAGCGTCAGAACCCTGGAAGAGTGCCTGCTGGAAGGGTTATCCGACCTCACCGTCGCCACCAACCTGATTGAATCTCGCCTGCTGATTGGCGATGTCGCCCTGTTCCTGGAGCTGCAAAAGCATATTTTCAGCGATGGCTTCTGGCCGTCAGAGACGTTTTTTGCCGCCAAAATCGCCGAACAAAACGAGCGTCACCAGCGCTATCACGGCACCAGCTATAACCTTGAGCCGGATGTCAAAAGCAGCCCCGGCGGCCTGCGCGATATCCATACCCTGCAATGGGTCGCCCGCCGCCACTTCGGCGCCACCTCGCTTGACGAGATGGTCGGCTTTGGCTTTTTGACCGAAGCCGAACGCACTGAGCTCAACGAGTGCCTGCATCTGCTGTGGCGCATCCGCTTCGCCCTGCATCTGGAACTCAACCGCTACGACAACCGTCTGCTGTTCGATCGACAACTGAGCGTCGCCCAGCGCCTGAACTACAGCGGCGAAGGCAACGAGCCGGTCGAGCAGATGATGAAAGACTTCTTTCGCGTCACCCGCCGGGTCGGCGAGCTTAACCAGATGCTACTCCAGCTTTTCGATGAGGCGATCCTCGCGCTGACCGCCGACGAAAAACCGCGTCCTCTTGACGATGATTTTCAACTGCGCGGTACGCTTATCGACCTGCGCGACGATACGCTGTTTATGCGCGAGCCGCAGGCGATTCTGCGCATGTTCGACACCATGGTGCGAAACAGCAGCATTACCGGCATCTACTCCACCACCCTGCGCCATCTTCGCCATGCCCGCCGCCACCTGACGCAGCCGCTGTGCTACATCCCCGAGGCCCGTGCGCTGTTTCTCAGCATGCTGCGCCACCCGGGCGCGGTCAGCCGCGGGCTGCTGCCGATGCACCGCCACAGCGTGCTGTGGGCCTATATGCCGCAATGGACGCATATCGTCGGGCAGATGCAGTTCGACCTGTTTCACGCGTATACCGTGGATGAGCACACCATTCGCGTCCTGCTGAAGCTGGAGAGCTTCGCCAAAGAGGAAACCCGCGTGCGCCACCCGCTGTGCGTCGAGCTGTGGCCGCGTCTCAACCACCCGGAGCTTATCCTGATAGCCGCCCTGTTCCACGATATCGCCAAAGGGCGCGGCGGCGACCATTCGATCCTCGGCGCCCAGGACATTCTGACCTTCGCCGAGCTCCACGGGCTTAACTCCCGGGAGACGCAACTGGTCGCCTGGCTGGTCCGCCATCATCTGTTAATGTCGGTCACCGCCCAGCGCCGCGATATTCAGGACCCGGAGGTCATTAAGCAGTTCGCCGAAGAGGTGCAAACGGAAAATCGCCTGCGCTACCTGGTCTGCCTGACGGTGGCGGATATCTGCGCCACCAACGAAACGCTGTGGAACAGCTGGAAGCAGAGCCTGCTGCGCGAACTCTACTTCGCCACCGAAAAACAGCTGCGCCGCGGCGTGCAAAGCATGCCGGACATGCGTGAGCGCGTGCGCCACCACCAGATACAGGCGCTGACGCTGCTGCGGATGGACAATATTGACGAAGAGGCGCTGCATCAGATTTGGGTGCGCTGCCGGGCGAACTATTTCGTGCGCCACACACCTAATCAGCTGGCCTGGCATGCGCGGCATCTCCTGCAACACGATCTCAGCAAACCGATGATTCTGCTGAGCCCGCAGGCAACCCGCGGAGGAACGGAGATCTTTATCTGGAGCCCCGACAGGCCCTATCTGTTCGCCGCGGTCTGTGCCGAGCTGGACAGGCGCAACCTGAGCGTCCATGACGCGCAGATCTTTACCACCCGCGACGGTATGGCGATGGATACCTTCATCGTGCTGGAGCCTGACGGCAGCCCGCTGTCAGCCGACCGCCACGAGGCTATCCGCCGCGGGCTTGAGCAAGCGATCACCCAGACCGCCTGGCAGCCGCCGGTACCGCGTCGCCAGCCCGCCAAACTACGGCATTTCACCGTCGATACAGAGGTGAATTTTCTACCGACCCATACCGACAGAAAATCCTTCCTTGAGCTTATCGCTCTCGATCAGCCAGGCCTTTTGGCCCGCGTCGGGCAGGTGTTCGCCGACCTCGGTATTTCGCTCCACGGGGCGAGAATCACGACAATTGGTGAACGAGTAGAAGATTTATTTATAATCGCTACGGCCGATCGGCGTGCCCTTAATAATGTGCTGCAACAAGAAGTGCAACAGCGGTTGACAGCAGCCCTCAATCCAAACGATAAAGGGTAACGTTTTTTATTTACGAGATGGAAAGAGAAACAATGCAGCAGTTACAGAACGTTATTGAGTCCGCTTTTGAGCGCCGCGCCGACATTACTCCAGCGAATGTCGACACCGTTACCCGTGCCGCCGTTGAGCAGGTTATCGCCCTGCTGGATTCGGGCGCGCTGCGTGTCGCAGAAAAAATCGATGGCCAGTGGGTCACTCATCAATGGCTGAAGAAAGCGGTGCTGCTCTCCTTCCGTATTAACGATAACCAGGTTATCGACGGAGCAGAAAGCCGCTATTTCGATAAAGTGCCGATGAAATTCGCCAATTACGACGAAGCGCGCTTCCAGAAAGAAGGTTTCCGCGTCGTGCCGCCTGCCGCCGTACGTCAGGGCGCGTTTATCGCCCGTAATACCGTGCTGATGCCGTCCTATGTCAATATCGGCGCGTATGTCGATGAAGGCACCATGGTCGACACCTGGGCGACGGTAGGCTCCTGCGCGCAGATCGGTAAAAACGTCCACCTGTCCGGCGGCGTGGGCATCGGCGGCGTACTGGAACCGCTGCAGGCGAACCCGACCATCATCGAAGACAACTGCTTTGTCGGCGCCCGTTCTGAAGTCGTGGAAGGCGTTATCGTCGAAGAAGGCTCCGTTATCTCCATGGGCGTTTATATCGGCCAGAGCACGAAAATTTACGACCGCGAAACCGGTGAAGTTCACTACGGCCGCGTGCCGGCGGGCTCTGTGGTCGTATCCGGTAACCTGCCGTCGAAAGACGGGAAGTACAGCCTGTACTGCGCGGTTATCGTGAAGAAAGTCGATGCCAAGACCCGCGGTAAAGTGGGTATCAATGAGCTGTTACGCACCATTGATTAAGGCAGTTTAAAAAAGCGGGGGCTACCCCGCTTTTTTTACATCTTCGGCTGGCGAAAGTAGATTTTTTCGTTAATTATTCAAAGGTTATGTTTAGATCAAGGATACCGCTATGTACGATAATCTGAAAAGCCTGGGCATTACCAATCCTGATGAAATCGATCGTTACAGCCTCCGGCAGGAAGCCAACAACGATATCCTGAAAATCTATTTTCAAAAGGATAAAGGTGAATTTTTCGCCAAGAGCGTGAAGTTCAAGTATCCGCGTCAGCGTAAAACCGTGGTCGCCGACGGCATCGGCCAGGGTTACAAAGAGGTGCAGGAGATCAGTCCTAACCTGCGCTATGTGATCGATGAGCTGGATCAGATCTGCCAGCGCGACCGCTCTGACGTCGATCTGAAGCGTAAGATCCTCGACGATCTGCGCCATCTTGAAAGCGTCGTCGCCAACAAGATCAGCGAAATCGAATCCGATCTGGAAAAACTTACGCGCAATAAATAACGATGTTAAGCCCTCCCCGCCAGGGGAGGGCTTATGTGCGATTACTGCATCAGCAGATACAGGCTGCTATCGCCACGCTGAATATTCAGCGCCAGAACGGACGGTTTGCTGTCGAGGATTTTGCGCAGATCGGCAATGTTTTTCACCGGCTGCTGGTTAGCGCCCATGATAACATCCCCTTTCTTCAGGCCAATTTGCGCCGCCGGAGAACCCCCTTTCACGCTGTTGACCACCACGCCTTTATCCGCGCCCTTGTTGCTCATTTCCGCCCCTTCGATACCGCTGAAGATGCTGCTGGAGTCAACCTGAGTCTGGTTGCTCTGCTGCAGTTCCAGCGTGACGGACACCGGCTTACCCTCGCGCAGCAGGCCCAGCTCAACTTTGCTGCCGACCGGCATTGTGCCGACCTGCGCACGCAGGGCGGCAAAGCTGCTGATCGGCTTGCCGTTCAGGGAGGTGATAACATCACCGGCCTTGATGCCTGCTTTCGCCGCTGACGAATTCGGCATCACCTGGCTTACGAACGCCCCGCGCTGTGCATCCACCTTCATGGCTTTCGCCAGGTCAGAACTCAGTTCGGTTCCCATGATGCCCAGCTCGCCGCGTTTCACCTGGCCATATTTCACCATCTGCTCGGTCAGGTTATTCACCATGTTGCTCGGGATAGCAAAACCGATACCGATGTTGCCGCCGTCCGGCGCCAGAATCGCGGTGTTAATCCCGATGAGCTCGCCGTTAAGGTTCACCAGCGCGCCGCCGGAGTTGCCGCGGTTAATCGCCGCATCGGTCTGGATAAAGTTTTCGTAGTTTTCAACGTTCAGTCCGCTGCGTCCCAGCGCAGAGACGATCCCGGAGGTCACCGTCTCGCCAAGGCCGAACGGGTTGCCGATTGCCACGGTGTAGTCGCCGACGCGCAGCGCGTCAGAGTCAGCAATTTTAATCGCCGTCAGGTTTTTCGGATCCTGAATCTGAATCAGCGCAATATCGGAGCGTGGGTCTTTACCCACGACCTTCGCGTCAAACTTACGGCCGTCGCTCAGTTGCACCTTAATCGAGGTGGCGTTATCGACAACGTGGTTGTTGGTCACGACATAGCCTTTCGCGGCATCAATGATAACGCCGGAGCCGAGGGCCATGAATTTCTCCTTCTGGCTACCGCCGCCGCCGTTACCGCCGCCAGGGCCACCCTGACAGAACGGAGACCCCTGGAACGGAGAACCGTCCTGGCAGAACGGCGAGTTATCGCCGAAGAACTGCTGGAAGTTACGCGGCATACGCGGCGTATTTACCGTCGTGCTACCTTCCACGTTAATGCTCACAACGGAAGGCATGACTTTTTCCAGCATCGGCGCCAGGCTCGGCATCTGCTGGGCTGTCGTCGCCGACGAGGTTTCGCCCGCTGTCGCCGACAGAGGGGATAAGGCCAGACCTAAACTCAGAGCCAGTGCACTCATTGCTAACGTGGTTTTTTTCATCTCTCTCAATCTCAATTCAGATAACGCAAAGTTGCTGTGTACGAGACTTCAGATTCATTTTATAGCGCGAAGTTCCGGAGTTAAGTTTCTGGGAAAGTAAAAATTTATTGTCCGTCTTTACAAAACTCCTGGCTTATTCCACCGCCATCAGTCGACGATATTCATCCCATGCATAGAGGTCGGTCATGCCGCTGATATAATCCTGAATCAACCGACAGCGGTAATAGTATTCCATTATCGGAAATTCAGCTGCCTGCCTTTCAAGCTTATTTACCGCCTCCACATAGGCCAGACGGTGACGGGTCGAAAGCTTATGGAAAAGGCGACTTTCAATCGGCAGATGGCGCAGCCTGTCTTTTTCCACCAGCTCGCTGAAATCACGCTGAGATAGCTTCAGCAACGGCTGATAAATATCCAGTAAGCCGCTGATAACGCGATAACCCTGTAATTCTAACTGCTCCACGTCCGGATGGCTGAAGACGTGTTTCACCGCCACGCTCTTATATAATTCAAGCAGTTGACTACAGTCGCTGTCATCCTCCAGCAACGCATGGTTGAAATCGCCACAAAACACCTGCGGCAGGTTATCAATAAAACGTTGCGCGGCATAAGGCACCAGTTTATTCAACGTATTCACCCGCAAATACATAAAGAACTGATCTTCCGCGCTGTGCTTCAGGGAATTGGAGCGTGATTTTTCCCAGGCGTTTTCGACCACCAGAGAAAACAGAGATCCTTTTTGATGCTCTCCCCAGGCGTCATACAGATGCTGATAAAGTTGTTCGATGCTGAATATCCGTTTTTCAACCGCATCTTCCAGATCGGCCACGCAATAAGAAATATCGTCCGCCGCTTCCATAATCCAGGTTAAGGGGAAACGATTGTAAGGCGCCAAATCGAGTTCTTTACGTAGCCGGTTAACATAAGCCTCTTCGGCGAAATAATAACCAGGTTTTTTCATTAAATAGCTGTGGGTGGCGGGCGTTTCTCCCCGCCACCAGGCCGGACGGGTATATTTCAGAATACAGCCCACCTGCGCCCAGGTCAGATTCATACGCATCAGGGTATGTACCAGGCGGATCCCCTGCGCATTGCCTTCAAAATGGCATACGTCCTGACGCACCTTGCGGCGCAGGTCGTTCAGGGACTCCTCCCCTTCCCGCAGGCGTAGCGCGCCCTCAATGCAGCGATCGTCGGACAGCGGCTGGCTGGCGGCATCGGCGGGCCACAGCCGCTGGCGAAACCAGTCGTTAATCGCCGCCTCGCCAAAATGACCAAACGGCGGATTGCCGATGTCATGCATCAGGCAGGCCATCTCGACAATACTTTCAAAAGGACCGGTAAGTTCATCCAGACCGTAACTTTCCAGCAGCTTTCGCTGTTTAAGGCGGCTTAAGACCTCTTTGGCAATATAGCGGCCGACCTGCTGTACTTCCAGGGAGTGCGTTAAGCGCGTGCGAACCGCCGCATTTCGCTCCAGCGGGAATACCTGGGTTTTTTGCTGCAGGCGGCGAATCGCCGGAGAGTTGATAATGCGTCCGCGGTCGCTTTCGAAGATGCGCAGGATCTCGTGCTCGGTCGCCGCGCTTTGCGGCGAGCGGAAACGCCGACGCCAGTTTATCTTGCTGCGAAAATCGATCTTTGCCATCGCCACTCCCGGTCCGCAATTGCTTGTCCCATGATAGACTATGCCTCTAAAGCTAACATATCGCGAGTAAATCTATGAA
>NZ_JAFAGS010000023.1 GCF_019237635.1 Pluralibacter sp. | reverse complement strand
ACGCGCCAGCCAGCGCACCGGCCAGACCGGCGACATGCGCATCAGCGCCAGCATAAAACCCAGCAGCAGGCCAAAGAACATCCCGCCGACACTGAGCTGCAGCGTAAATACCGCGCCTTTAAGCAGGTAAGGCGCGGATTCTAACATCAGGTGAATACTTTCGTGCATTATCGTGATTCTTATCAGACGTGAGGATGATAGGCGAACAGCGCAGGCGCCCCGCCGGTATGAACGAACAGGATCGGGCCATCATCCTTAAAGCGTTTCTGAGTGATACCGTCGATCAGCCCGGCCATCGCCTTACCGGTGTACACCGGGTCGAGCAGGATACCTTCAAGACTCGCCAACAGCTTCACCGCCTCCATCCCCTCGTCATTCGGCGTGCCGTAACCTGGGGCGAAATAGTCATCCCAAAGAACAATGTCCGCTTTCGCCTGCAACGCCAGGCTTTCCGCGACGGCCTGCTGTAGCGTGACCACCTTCGGCTTTTGCTCTGCAACCTTACGCGACACCGTGACGCCAATGAGCTCAACGTCCGGCATCAGTTGCTCCAGGCCGACCGCCAACCCCGCATGCGTCCCGGCGCTGCCGGAGGCCACCACGACGGAAGAGAGCGTCACCGCCCCCTCGCACTGTTGGGCGATTTCCAGCGCGCTTTCCACGTAGCCCAGCGCGCCAAGCGCGTTGGAGCCGCCGACCGGGATCACATACGGCCGGAACCCCTGCGCTTCAAGACGGGTCGCCAGCTCTTCCAGTTGACGATTCGGATCGCTCAGCGCGTCGCACATTTCCACTTTGGCATTCAGCAGGTCGAGCAGCAGGCGGTTGCCGTTGCTAAGATAGTTTTCCGCGTGGGTACCGATGGGGTTTTCCAGTAACGCGACGCAGTGCAGCCCCAGTTTCGCCGCCACCGCAGCCGTCTGGCGCACATGGTTAGACTGGATAGCCCCCGCAGTGACCAGAGTATCAGCGCCTTCGCGCAGCGCGTCCGCCGCCAGGAATTCCAGTTTGCGCAGCTTATTGCCGCCCATCGCCATAGGCGTGACGTCGTCACGTTTAATAAAAATATCGCGGCCAAGATAGTCGGACAGGCGCGGCAGGTACTCCAGCGGCGTCGGTGCGCCAATAAATTCAAGGCGAGGAAAGCGAGTGAGATTTTGCAGTGACATAACACCTCCTGATTTTCTTTTTATTATGCACGCAGTTGCCGATGAAATAAAAAAAGGCGCTGTCATAGCGCCTTTTTTAAGCAACAGAGCTTAGTGCGTCACATCGGCACCGAACCATTTTTCAGACAGCGCCTTCAGGCTGCCGTCTTTTTGCATTTCAGCAATGGCATTATCGATAGCTTTCAGTAGATCCTCATTGCCTTTACGCAGCGCAATGCCGGACTCCTGACGAGAGAACGCATCACCGGTTACCGCCAGCGTGTCATTGGTTTTCTTCACCAGATCCAGCGCGGCCAGGCGATCAACCAGAATGGCGTCGATACGGCCAACGCGCAGATCCTGATATTTCGTCGGATCATCATCATAGGTGCGAATATCGACACCCTGTACGTTTTTGCGCAGCCACTCTTCATAGTTGGTTCCGAGGCCAACCCCGACTTTTTTACCCTTCAGATCAGCCGCCGTTTTTATGGTCCCCTCATTTCCTTTTTTCACCAGCGCCTGAATACCGGAAATTGTGTACGGCGTAGAGAAATCATATTTCTTTTTACGCTCGTCGGAGATGGTCACCTGGTTAATCACCACGTCGATACGTTTGGAGTCCAGCGACGCCAGCATGCCATCCCATTTCGTCGGCTTCAGGTCAGCCTTCACGCCGAGGTGCTTCGCCAGTTCGTTGGCAAACTCCACTTCAAAACCGGTGAGTTTGCCGTCATCCCCCTGGAAACTAAACGGCGGGTAGGTCCCTTCCAGGCCAACGCGCAAAGAACCGCGTTCTTTCACCTGATTTAACAGATTTTCTGCTGCAAATGTTTTTGCGCTGACGCCCGCCATTAACGCAACGGCCATGACGCCCATCAGCGCCTGACGGCCCAGAAGTGCTAGTTTCATAGTTACCCCGAATATTTGAAATTTCTTTGTAGTGTAAGGTGGTTAACCGAAACGGTAAAACACCCGTGCGCTACATCTTATTCCAATTTAATATATATCAGAGGTTGCCGCATACGCGAACTTCTGCTCGCCGCAAATCAGGTGCAAACGCTGAAATTGCGCATATTTGCGTAGCGCTATGCGATAGTTATTGGTGCTGGTCGACGGCAGCCATGGGGCCAGCGCGTCGTCAAGCTCGCCATCATTGAGCAAATCGCGGTCTATTCTCAGCTCGGAAAGGTGATTGCCAAGGCGGCGCAGACGCACGACATACTCGCGCACCGTTCCCGGGCTCATATCCGTTTGTTCGAAGAGATACTGCTTGAAGCCGATGATATCGAAGAAGTCGCTCTGCTCCTTGCAGTGGAGATCGCCGCAAAAACGACACAGCGCCACCCACGCCTTACGCTCCTGTTGCCAGGCTGCATCATCAATCAGCGTATCAAGGCGCGAGATAGCAATTTTATTGACGATTTCACCGCGGTGAACCAGCGTGATGCGGTCGAGCAGCTTATGGCAGTGAGCGCAATGCGTCTGGCTGTGTTTAAAGTCTTTAAGGTAGCGGCTTAGTGGCCGTCTTTTTACGTGCTGCACCGTCATGATAACTCCTGGTTGTCAATGCATGTGCGGCATCTACCCAGGAGAGGACAACTAGTCGCCCGCCTGGTACCTACCCAGTTTTGTTCGCAAACGTTTAATGGCCTGGCTGTGTAGCTGACTGACCCTCGACTCTCCCACGTCCAGCACGGCGCCAATCTCTTTAAGATTGAGCTCCTCCTGGTAGTAAAGCGTCAGAACCAGCTGTTCGCGCTCCGGTAAGGCTTCAATCGCCTCAATCACGCGCTGGCGCAAATTGCTCTCCATCAACTGATAGAGCGGATTTTCCTGCTGATTTTCCTCAGTCACCAGCTCGATACTGTCGCCGTGTTCTTCTCGCCATTCGTCATAGGAGAAAAGCTGGCTGTTATTCGTATCCAGCAGCATCTGACGATACTCTTCAACAGCAATACCGAGCCGCTGCGCGACTTCAGTTTCCGTCGCGTTACGCCCCAGCTCCTGTTCCAGTTGCCCCATCGCCTGCGCCACTTCGCGGGCATTGCGTCGAACGCTGCGCGGCACCCAGTCGCGGCTGCGCAGTTCGTCCAGCATGGCCCCACGTATGCGTTGTACTGCGTAGGTGGTAAACGCCGTTCCTTGCAGAGCATCGTAGCGTTCAACGGCATTCAATAACCCGATGCCGCCTGCCTGAAGCAGATCGTCCAGTTCCACGCTCGCCGGCAACCGCACCTGAAGGCGCAATGCTTCATGGCGTACCAGAGGTACATAACGCTGCCACAGCGAGTGTTTATCCATTACACCTTCAGCGGTATACAGTGAATTCACGATAAACAGCCCTGCATTAATTGAGTTATCGGCATGATTATCCGTTTCTGCAGGGGTTTTAATCGACGGAATAGTGGCTAAAAGGAGGGGTTATTTGCACAGTTAAGTGAAACTCGGGATCAAAAAAACCCCGCGACGCGGGGTTTGCGATACAGCTCAGGATTAGCCCTGCAGCAGAGACAGAACCTGCTGAGGAACCTGGTTTGCTTTGGACAGCACGGAGTTACCGGCCTGCTGGATGATCTGCGCTTTAGACATATTGGACACTTCGGTCGCATAGTCGGCGTCCTGAATACGGGACTGCGCTTCAGACAGGTTGGTGGTGGTGTTGTTCAGGTTGGTGATAGCAGAATCCAGACGGTTCTGTACCGCACCCAGAGAAGAACGGAATTTGTCTACCTGAGCAATGGCTTTGTCCAGCAGAGCCAGCGGGTTGGCAGAAGAGGTGCCTTTGTTGATGTTGGCGTTCGCCGGGTCAGCAATGTCACCGATGGCAGAAGGAACTGCCGTAGTACCCGTTGCGCCACCGTTAGCCAGTGCGCCAGCAGCGGTGTTGAAGTTCTGACCCTGAACGGTGACGAAACCGACGGCGTTGCCGTTAGCATCCGCACCCACTTTCACCAGTTGACCCGCCATAGAGCCAGCAGTTACGCCGTTTTTGGTGTCGGTATAGGTGATATCGGTGGTGTTCAGGCTGACGTTGCCAGTGGCATCGTCAATAGAAACCGCGTAGTTATCGGAACCGGAAGACACCACGTAGTTCGCGGTGGCGGCACCGGTAGAATCCTGTACGTTGTGCAGCGTCAGGGTGCTGGCATCAACGCCCAGTTTAGTCGCGACAGTGCTGAGGTTAACATCTTTCAGCGCGCCGCTCGCGCCAACCTGAGAAATAGAATCGCTCAGTTTCAGTGCGTTGCCAGAGACGGAGAAACCGTTCAGACCCAGAGTAGAAGAGTCGATTTTCTGCAGGTCGATATCGATGGTCTGGCCGTCGTTCGCGCCAACCTGGATAGACATAGAGCCGTTTTTCGCCAGTACGTTCACGCCGTTGAACTGAGTCTGACCGGATACGCGGTCGATTTCAGACAGACGGGATTTGATTTCGTCCTGGATAGAAGACAGGTCAGAGCTGGAGTTGGTGCCGGTCTGAGACTGAACGGTCAGTTCACGGATACGCTGCAGGTTGTTGTTGATTTCAGACAGCGCGCCTTCAGTGGTCTGCGCCAGGGAGATACCGTCGTTAGCGTTACGCGCAGCCTGAGTCAGGCCCTTGATGTTAGAGGTGAAGCGGTTAGCAATCGCCTGACCTGCGGCGTCATCTTTTGCGCTGTTGATGCGCAGACCAGAAGACAGACGCTCAATGGAAGTCGCCAGAGCAGACTGGTTTTTGTTGATATTATTCTGAGTGATCAGCGAAAGGCTGTTGGTATTAATGACTTGTGCCATGATTACGTTTCCTGTGTTTCAAGTCTGTGATTACGATTTGGGCTTCCACCCGTCGGCTCAATCGCCGTCAGTGTGGTTATCGTCGTCACCAGGACAACCTTTAGAATTTTTTTCGTAATCCCCCAAATATTTTTTTAGCCGCAGAAATACTCTTTTCTCCTGCCTTTATTCCCACCATTAAAAAAACTAAATTAAACGTAAACTTTACGACATTCAGGCCGATAACCCCGGTGTTCATTTTACGTGTCGATACATTTAAGGAATAGATATGGCCAGTATTTCTACACTCGGGGTTGGTTCGGGCCTGGATTTAAGCACCATCCTGAGCAATCTGGAAACCGCAGAGAAAGCGCAGTTGAAGCCCATCTCCAACCAGCAGTCATCCTACACCGCAAAGCTGAGTGGATACGGCACGTTAAAGAATGCACTGACCGCGTTCCAGACCACCAACACCGCGCTGAACAGCGCCGATCTGTTCACCGCCACGACCACAGCCAGCTCGACCACTGCGTTTAGCGCCACCACTACCGGCAACGCTATCCCGGGGAAATACACAATTGCCGTATCGCAATTGGCCCAGGCGCAAACCCTGACCACCGCACAAACACAAAGCGACACTAAAACGGCGATCGCCAGCGGCGATAGCGTAATAACTATCCAGCAGGGCGGCGGTAAAGATCCGGTCAACATTAATCTGAGCGCAGCCAACTCCTCGCTGACCGGTATTCGCGATGCTATCAACAACGCCAAAGCGGGCGTTAGCGCCAGTATCATCAACGTCGGTAACGGTCAGTATCGTCTGTCTGTCACCGCTAACGACACCGGCGCCGATAACGCCATGAGCATCAGCGTCAGCGGCGACAGCGCGCTGCAGAGCTTTATGGGCTATGACAAAACCGCAGGCACCAACGGTATGACGGAAAGCGTCACGGCGCAGAACGCGAAACTGACGGTCAACAATATTCCAATTGAGAACGACAGCAACACCATCAGCAATGCTCTGGAAGACATCACGCTGAACCTGAACGATGTCACCACCGGCAACCAGACGCTGAACATTACAAAAGATACCTCTAAGGCTGAGAAAGCGATTAACGACTGGGTCACCGCCTATAACGCGTTGCAGGACACCTTTGCTTCTCTGACCAAATACACCGCCGTCGATCCGGGCTCGGATTCGCAGGACTCCAGCAACGGCGCCCTGCTAGGCGACACGACGCTGCGCACCATCCAGACGCAGTTAAAGAGCATGCTCAGCAACTCGCTCAGCACCTCGTCTTTCAAAACACTGGCCCAGATTGGCGTTACCACGGATCCGGGCACCGGTAAACTCAACGTCGACAGTACAAAACTTCAGGCGGCGTTGAAAAAAGATCCTGACGGTATTGGGCAAATGCTGGTTGGCGACGGTAAAAAAACCGGGATGACCACAACCATTGCCACCAACCTGACCAGTTGGCTGTCTAAAACCGGCATTATCCAGGCCGCAACAGATGGCGTCAGCAAGACGCTGAACACCCTGACACAGCAGTATAACGATGCCAGTACGCGCATTGACAATATGATGGCGCGTTATAAAGCCCAGTTCACGCAACTGGACGTGCTGATGAACTCGCTGAACTCCACCAGCAGCTACCTGACTCAGCAGTTCACAACGTCCACCAGCAAAAGCTAATCACGCTTAGGAGAGACCATGTACGGCGCAAAAGGCACACAGGCCTACGCAAAAATTGGAGTAGAAAGCGCGGTGATGAGTGCCAGCCAACAGCAATTAGTCACTATGCTGTTTGATGGCGCGCTCAGCGCTCTTGTGCGCGCACGCCTGTTTATGCAGGACAGTAATACAGAGGGAAAAGGCCTTTCCCTCTCTAAGGCTATCAATATTATTGAGAATGGTCTCAAGGTCGGACTGGATGATAAAAGCGATGATGAGCTTACGCAAAACATGATCGCACTTTATTCCTATATGGTCAGGCGCCTTTTGCACGCTAATCTGCGTAATGATGTTTCCGCTATTGAGGAAGTTGAGCATCTTCTGCGTAATATTGCTGATGCATGGAAGGAAGTTGCCAACACGCCCAATTTTATTCAGGACGCCATTTAAATGAGTAATGCACCGCATCTGTATACCACTTATCAGCAGTTACTCGAGCAAAGCAATGTTATGCTGCGGCTTGCCTCTGAAGGGCTATGGGATGAATTGATCGCCTGCGAAATGGATTACGTCAATGCGGTGCAAAAGGTAGTTCAACTCACACAAGAGGATGCGTCGTTATCCCAGACTCAGGAGCAACTTCGCCCGGTGTTACGGCAAATTCTTGATAACGAAAGCGAGATAAAGCGTTTACTACAGGCACGTATGGATGAACTGGCGCAACTTGTCGGGCAATCGTCGATTCAAAAATCGGTGCTAACCGCTTACGGCAAACAGGGTGGTCATGTGCTGGTGCCGCAGGATAGTCTTGATGCGCCCGGTACCTGAGCGCGAGGAAGCCCCGGCACGTCTGTGCTGCCGGGGTTTTTGCTTATTTCCCTGAACGTCCTAATGGGTGCTTTTTCAGATAGTCCGCACACTCCTGCGTTGGGCTCTCCACACGCTTGAGGGTCATACGGTCGTAGCTAATCCGATCGCCATCGCGCTCAATCAAATAGAGATCACGCTTTTCGGTCACGTTATAAAAATCGTCTTTGTTCATCATCAGCTTGCCCGGCACCGCCAGCACGCTAACCCACTGGCGACAGTCCAGCGTATCCCCGTCTTTGGTAACCACCAGCGTGGCGATGGCCTTCGGGCTCACCATGGCGTTTTGCGGTCCTTCGGACTGCCAGACGCCGCTTAAGCCAGCAGGCGCGGGATGTTTTACCACATCCTTATAGTTATCCACCTGAACACAGCCGGTCAGCGCGAGCAGTGCGCCGATAATTGCAATTTTTTTCATCACTCATCCTGCAAAAACGGAGAAAAAAATATTGTGGCATTAACGGATTAACTCCGCCAGCCTTTCTCCCTGGAGCGCGGCTTAAAGGTCAACGCACAAAGGTACGTTATGGTGTAAAATCCAGCGCTACGTTTTTAAATATCTTGTACGTCTGTTCGTCAGGAACAGGGGGGAATGTCGAGAGTTGTACCGCAATAACAGCGGCCTTGCAGAGCTTCGGATCGCCCCCAGTTGTTTTCACGCTATTCACGGTGCCATTTCGTTCCATCGATAACTGGAGATAACACACTTTTCCCCGATAACGTTTTACGTCAAAAAAGTGTTTTTCCACTTCCGCCTTCACCGCCGAGGCATAAGACAACACAGCAGGCGGTAAAGCCCCATGCGACGTTTCCCCAGCATGCCGACCACGATCGGGGGCTGATGCTTTTACGTCGCCATGATTCTTAGACAGACCAGTACATCCGGATACCAGGCAGATTGCTATCAAAATTATCTTTTTCATTATTGTCTTAATTCCGTTCGGCAAAGAAAGGATATCCTCTTCGTCCGTCATGTAATCTGCAAGATTAATTTCAGTGTACAGAAGGGAAAATTATCCACGAGAGCAGGAAAGGAACATCAGACAATACACAACGCGTAATAACATCGTTATCACGCGTACAGGAATAACTCGCTGTGTTATTCGATGGGAATACGTCCTTATCTACACCTGCATGGACATCATTTCCTGGTACGCGCTCACCAGCTTATTGCGCACCTGAATACCGAGTTGCAAAGACACGGATGATTTTTGCAGGTCGGTCATCACATCGTTCAGCGCGACACCCGGTTCGCCAAGGGCGAATTTTTCTGCCTGCGCGCGAGCGCTGTTCTGCGTTTCGCTGATGTTACTGAGCGCCGCATTCAACTGACCGGCGAAACTGATGCCCGGCTGTTCATCAACCTGCTGATTGCGCGCGACGCTGGCCGCCGCCTGCATCTGCGTCAGTACCCCTTCGATACCCTGAATTGCCATGTTAATCCCCTGATGTGTTACATGGAGGAGAGACTACCAGTTTGTCAATAAGATAAAGGCGCTAATTAAAGGTAAAAAATCTGGCTATTTGACCCATAGAAAATCCCCGAACCACAAATAATGGCATGGCTATCAGTTTAAGTTTGCCGACCGGGAGTCTGCCTTGTTTTTGTACACGTTTAACGCCATCGGCCAGGATTTACGAGGTGCGCAATGAGCGCCACAGCTACGACCACGCCACAAACAAACATGCCAGAGTGGGTCAGTCGCCTGCGCGCGAACCCGAAAATTCCGCTGATGGTGGCCAGCGCGGCTGCCGTCGCCATTATCGTTGCACTCGTGCTGTGGGCGAAAAGCCCGGACTATCGCACCCTGTTCAGCAACCTTTCCGACCAGGACGGCGGCGCTATCGTCACCCAACTGCAACAGATGAACATCCCCTACCGCTTCGCGGACAACGGCGGCGCTATTGAGGTTCCGGCGGATAAAGTCCACGAACTGCGCCTGCGCCTTGCCCAGCAGGGGCTGCCGAAAGGCGGTGCCGTCGGCTTTGAGCTGCTTGACCAGGAAAAATTCGGCATCAGCCAGTTCAGCGAGCAGGTTAACTATCAGCGCGCCCTTGAAGGCGAACTGGCGCGCACCATTGAAACGCTGGGGCCGGTGAAAGGCGCCCGCGTTCACCTGGCGATGCCAAAACCCTCGCTGTTTGTACGTGAGCAAAAGCTGCCCTCCGCCTCCGTCACCTTAAATCTTGAACCTGGCCGCGCGCTTGACGAAGGGCAAATCGCCGCCGTGGTGCATCTGGTGTCCAGCGCCGTCGCAGGCCTGCCGCCGGGCAACGTGACGCTGGTCGATCAGGCCGGTCATCTGCTGACGCAATCCAATACCGGCGCCCGTGACCTGAACGACGCCCAACTGAAATACGCCGCCGATGTCGAAGGCCGCATCCAGCGTCGCATCGAAACCATCCTGTCGCCTGTTGTCGGCAACGGTAACGTGCACGCGCAGGTCACCGCGCAGATCAATTTTGACAATAAAGAGCAGACCGAAGAGCAGTATCGTCCGAACGGCGACAGCAGCCAGGCCGTGTTGCGCTCCCGTCAGGTGAATGAAAGCGAGCAGACAGGCAGCCCGTATCCGGGCGGCGTGCCAGGCGCGCTCTCCAACTCACCGGCGCCGATGCCGAGCGCGCCAATCACTACCCCGCCGGCAAACCAGAACAACGGTCAACAGCAGACCACCAACACGACGAACACTGCGGGTCCGCGCAATACGTCGCGCAACGAAACCAGCAACTACGAAGTCGACCGCACCATTCGTCATATTAAAATGAACGTCGGCGATGTACAGCGCCTGTCGGTCGCCGTGGTCGTGAACTATAAAAACCTGCCGGACGGTAAGCCGCTGCCGCTGACCACCGACCAGATGAAGCAAATTGAGGATCTGACCCGCGAAGCCATGGGCTACTCAGATAAGCGTGGCGATACCCTCAACGTGGTCAACTCCCAGTTTACCGCGGGCGACGAAACCGGCGGCGAACTGCCGTTCTGGAAACAGCAGTTCTTTATCGACCAGTTGATGTCCGCAGGGCGCTGGCTGTTGGTGCTGATTGTCGCCTGGCTGCTGTGGCGCAAAGCGATACGTCCGCAGCTGACGCGCCGTCAGGAAGAGGCCAAAGTCGCTCAGGAAGAGGCGCGCATTCAGCGTGAAATGGCCGATGCGGTGGAAGTTCGTCTCAGCAAAGATGAACAGCATCAGCAGCGCCGCACCAACCAGCGCCTGAGCGCTGAGGTGATGAGCCAACGTATTCGCGAAATGTCAGATAACGATCCGCGCGTCGTCGCGCTGGTCATTCGCCAGTGGATGAGTAACGACCATGAGTAATACCCTAAGCGGAACGGATAAAAGCGTCATCCTGCTGATGACCATCGGCGAAGACCGCGCGGCGGAGGTGTTTAAACACCTCAACAGCCGCGAAGTGCAGACCCTGAGCGCGGCCATGGCCAACGTGCGGCAGATATCGAATAAGCAGTTGACCGACGTACTGGCCGAGTTCGAACAGGAAGCCGAACAGTACGCTGCGCTCAACGTCAACGCCAACGAATACCTGCGTTCGGTGCTGGTCAAAGCGCTGGGCGAAGAGCGCGCCTCAAGCCTGCTGGAGGATATTCTCGAAACCCGTGAAACCACCAGCGGGATCGAAACGCTCAACTTTATGGAGCCACAGAGCGCCGCCGACCTTATTCGCGACGAGCATCCGCAGATCATCGCCACCATCCTGGTTCACCTTAAGCGTGGCCAGGCGGCGGATATACTGGCGCTGTTCGACGAGCGTCTGCGCCACGACGTGATGCTGCGTATCGCCACCTTCGGCGGCGTACAGCCAGCCGCGCTGGCGGAGCTGACCGAAGTGCTCAACAACCTGCTCGACGGCCAGAACCTCAAGCGCAGCAAAATGGGCGGCGTGAGAACCGCAGCCGAAATTATCAACCTGATGAAAACGCAGCAGGAAGAAGCGGTTATCACCGCCGTGCGCGAATTCGACGGCGAGCTGGCGCAGAAAATTATCGACGAAATGTTCCTGTTCGAGAACCTGGTCGAAGTCGACGATCGCAGCATCCAGCGCCTGTTGCAGGAAGTGGATTCCGAATCGCTGCTCATCGCCCTCAAAGGCGCCGAACAACCGCTGCGCGAGAAGTTCCTGCGCAACATGTCCCAGCGTGCGGCGGATATCCTGCGCGACGACCTGGCCAACCGTGGACCGGTACGCCTGTCGCAAGTGGAAAACGAACAGAAAGCGATCCTGCTTATTGTGCGTCGCCTGGCAGAGACCGGCGAGATGGTCATCGGCAGCGGAGACGATACCTATGTCTGATACCACGCCGTGGAAAGTCTGGCAGCCTGACGATCTGGCCCCCCCTGCCCAGGCGTTTGCGCCGCTCTACAGCGAGCACGAACCCGAGGTAGAGAGTGCAGAGGAAAATGCCCTTTCCGAAGAGCAAAAGCGACAGCAACAGCTGGCGCAGCTGCAGATGCAGGCCCACGAGCAGGGGTATAACGCCGGTATGAGTGAAGGGCGGACCGCCGGTCACGCCCAGGGCTATCAGGAAGGTCTGGCGCAGGGGCAAGAGCAAGGCGTCGCCCAGGCACAGCTTCAGCAGGCGCCGATTCACGCCCGCATGCAGCAGCTGGTCAGCGAGTTTCAGTACACTCTTGACGCGCTGGACAGCGTTATCGCCTCGCGTCTGATGCAGATGGCGCTGGAGGCCGCGCGTCAGGTGATCGGCCATGCCCCGACAGTGGACAACAGCGCCCTCATAAAACAAATCCAGGCGCTGCTGCAACAGGAACCGCTGTTTAGCGGAAAACCGCAGCTGCGCGTACATCCTGACGATTTGCAGCGTGTTGAAGAGATGCTCGGCGCCACCCTCAGCCTGCACGGCTGGCGGCTGCGCGGCGACCCGACGCTGCATCCTGGCGGTTGCAAAGTCTCCGCGGATGAAGGCGACCTTGACGCCAGCGTCGCCACCCGCTGGCAGGAGCTGTGCCGTCTGGCCGCTCCGGGAGTGGTGTAATGACCGCCCGACTGACCCGCTGGCTTACCGCCCTTGATAATTTCGAGACCAAAATGACGCAGTTGCCCTCGGTTCGCCGCTACGGCCGCCTGACGCGCGCCACCGGGCTGGTACTCGAAGCCACCGGGCTGCAGCTGCCGCTGGGCGCCACCTGCATTATCGAGCGGCTGGAAAATGGCGACGTTCGCGAAGTCGAGAGCGAAGTCGTCGGGTTTAACGGCCACCGCCTGTTCCTGATGCCGCTTGAAGAGGTGGAGGGTATCCTGCCCGGCGCGCGCGTGTATGCGCGAAACGCCGCCGGGGACGGTTTGCAGAGCGGAAAACAGCTGCCGCTCGGTCCGGCGCTGCTCGGCCGTGTGCTTGACGGCGGCGGTAAGCCGCTGGACGGTCTTCCGGCACCAGACACCACCGAGACCGGGGCGCTGATCACGCCGCCGTTCAACCCTCTACAGCGCACCGCCATCGAACATGTTCTTGATACCGGCGTGCGCCCGATAAACGCCCTGCTCACCGTCGGGCGCGGTCAGCGTATGGGGCTGTTCGCCGGTTCCGGCGTTGGTAAAAGCGTCCTGCTCGGCATGATGGCGCGCTACACCCAGGCCGATGTGATCGTCGTGGGCCTGATTGGCGAGCGAGGCCGCGAAGTCAAAGACTTTATCGAGAACATTCTCGGCGCCGACGGACGCGCGCGGTCAGTGGTGATTGCCGCACCGGCGGACGTGTCGCCGCTGCTGCGCATGCAAGGCGCCGCTTACGCGACCCGTATCGCAGAAGATTTTCGCGACCGGGGCCAGCATGTGCTGCTGATTATGGATTCCCTGACCCGCTACGCCATGGCGCAGCGGGAGATAGCGCTGGCGATCGGCGAACCGCCCGCGACCAAAGGTTATCCCCCGTCGGTATTCGCCAAGCTGCCCGCGCTGGTGGAGCGTGCGGGCAATGGCATCTCCGGCGGCGGCTCAATCACCGCGTTCTATACCGTCCTCACGGAAGGCGACGATCAGCAGGACCCGATTGCTGACTCCGCGCGCGCTATCCTCGATGGGCACATCGTCCTCTCCCGCCGCCTTGCGGAGGCCGGGCACTACCCGGCTATTGATATCGAGGCGTCTATCAGCCGCGCGATGACGGCGCTTATTACCGAGCAGCACTACGCCCGGGTCCGTAACGTTAAACAACTTCTCTCCAGCTTCCAGCGTAACCGTGACCTGGTCAGCGTCGGCGCCTATGCCAAAGGCAGCGATCCGATGCTCGATAAAGCCATCGCGTTATGGCCGCAGCTGGAGGCGTTTTTGCAACAGGGTATTTTTGAAAAAGCAGACTGGGACGATTCGCTACAGGCACTGGAGCTCATCTTCCCGTCAGTCTGATAAAGCAGGAGAGCGACCATCATGGCGCAACATGGCGCATTAACTACGCTAAAAGAACTGGCGGAAAAAGAGGTCGAAAACGCGGCCCTGACGCTCGGAGAGATGCGGCGAGGCTGCCAGCAAGCGGAAGAACAGTTGAAAATGCTGATGGATTACCAGCTTGAATATCAAAACAACCTGAACAGCGACATGACCCAGGGAATTGCCAGCCTGCGCTGGCATAACTACCAGCAGTTTATTCAGACCCTGGAGAAAGCCATTGAACAACATCGCCAGCAGTTAGCGCAGTGGAGCGGCAAAGTCGACATGGCGCTCAACGTCTGGCGCGAGAAAAAACAGCGTTTGCAGGCATGGCAAACGCTCCAGGACAGACAGGCCGCCGCCGTGCTGCTGGCGGAAAACCGTCTCGACCAAAAGAAAATGGATGAGTTTGCCCAGCGAGCAACCTTAAGGAAACCCGAATGATCACTCTGCCGAAACTTGCTGTCAGCGATACCGATCTTACCGCCTCCGGGCTGACGGCAAAAGCCGACAACGGCGCGCAGGATTTTCTCGCCCTGCTGACCGGCGCGCTGTCCGGCCCTGCGGCCACCACCAAAGACGGCAACCCCGCGCTGTCGCTGGCCGACCTGCGGGAAGCCAGCCGCCAGTTGCCGCAGGGAGACATCAAAAACACCCTCAACCAACTCCTCGCACAGCAGAGCGCCGACGGCAGCCAGCAGGTTGACCTTACCGCGCCGGGCGATGCGCAGACGCTGCTGAGCCAGCTGCCTGTCGGCGTTAAAGGCGATGTGGTGAAACAGCTGAACAAAATGGCCGCCAAAGAGGACGACACGCCGACGCTGAGCAACGAAGAGCTGGCCGGTCTGAGCGCGTTGATGGCGATGCTACCGCATGCCGCGACTGCCGCCACCGCGCCCGCAGCCATGACGCCAGGTACCGCCAACGCCATACAAACCGCCTCGGCCGCAGGCCTGGCCTCCTCGGCCATCACCACCGCGCCGCTCGGGCAGCCTGGCGATGAAAAAACGCTGCCGTTTGCGCATGTCGGCGCCGATAAGGGCCAGACCGCGACCCCTGGCGCGACGCTGGAGGCAACCACGCCGCTGGTCGCCGCTGCCGCGGCGAAAGCGGATAGCGACAGCAGGCTATCCCCCGCAGCGCCTGCGATGACGCCCACGCCGGTCATCAGCAACGCCACGGCCAGTATCAACACCCACCCGGTGGTGACGGTGAACGCTCAGCTCGGCACACCGGAATGGCAGCAGAACGTCAGCCAGCACATCACGCTGTTTACCCGCCAGGGCCAGCAGACCGCTGAACTGAAGCTGCACCCGGAACATCTGGGTCAGGTGAACATCACGCTGAAGCTGGATGACAACCAGGCTCAGTTGCAGATGGTATCGCCGCACAGCCACGTCCGCGCCGCGCTGGAAGCCGCGCTGCCGGTACTGCGCACCCAACTGGCCGATAACGGTATTCAACTCACGCAGAGCAACATCAGCGGCGACGGCTTTGCCGGTCAGCAGCAGCAGTCCTCCGCCTTCGGCCAGCAACCATCTCACCGTTCCGCTGAAGGCAGCGCATTTAATGCCGATGATGAAGAGGTGTTAAACGTTCCGGCCTCGTTGCAGTCGGCCGCGCGCGGCAATGGCGTCGTCGACATCTTCGCCTAACGCCAGAGGTAGCATGATAATCCCCGTCTTTTCCACGCTTTGACCAGCACCTAAGACGGGATAATCATCCGATAAGCTGTACCGAAACAGCGATACCGAAAA
>NZ_JAFAGS010000111.1 GCF_019237635.1 Pluralibacter sp. | reverse complement strand
CGAAACCTGCCACGAAGTGCTGAAAGAACTGGGCACCAAAGACGATCTGCTGGAAGTGGCCATGGAGCTTGAGCACATCGCGCTCAACGACCCGTACTTCATCGAGAAGAAACTGTACCCGAACGTCGATTTCTACTCCGGCATCATCCTGAAAGCGATGGGCATTCCGTCCTCAATGTTTACCGTTATCTTCGCGATGGCGCGTACCGTCGGCTGGATTGCGCACTGGAACGAAATGCACAGCGACGGCATGAAGATCGCCCGTCCGCGTCAGCTGTATACCGGCTACGAAAAACGCGATTTCAAATCCGACCTGGCCAAACGCTAATCCCGTTACGCCCGATAAAAAACGCGCCTGCTGGCGCGTTTTTTATTGGCGAGAAAGGTATTAATATAATGGCATTGCTCGTCAATTAAGCCATCCTCCATGCTATTGCCCATGTTTTACTTCTTCCCAAACACCTTCCAGATTCCATAGGCATTGTGCGCCCTCTGGTTCATCAAGCAGTGCCAGTCGTGTATCGCGGTAATAAGATTCAGATGCTTTTCCTGAACTCGCAACCTTTTGCACGCAGACAATATTAGTACCCTGAACTTCAGGATATCTTCCTGAGTCCAGCACGCGTAAAACCGATAATACACCTTTGGTGTTGATTGGTAGCGCAGTGGCTAACGCGTCTTCAAGCTGATCGGCTTGCTGGTGGTTGGCTTTTGAAGCAAGCGCGGGGACTATATCCAGCCACTCTTTTTGGCCTTCAGAGATTTTTTGGGTCACATACTGCCAGTCAGTCACTGAAAGGTTACCTGTTGCCGCTGATTCAGGTGTAGGTGCGGCAATGACGATGCCCGGCAAAAGTAATAGCCCTAACAGTAAATTTTTCATCTGATAACGTCCAGATACGCACCATGATCCTTACTCACTAACAGGCGTGTGGATGGATACATTATTATACAGCCCTCCGAAGCGAAGCCGGGTATGCCATGAACTTTTTCGCCATGCATACGGAAGGTGTTCATATCACGGTCATAGGAATTTCCGCTGACATGAATCAGCGTAATGGTTAAAGGTCCCTTACTGGTTCCTGTACTGCCGATCTTCCACGTTCCCCGTGGTATTGGGCCCATACCGCGCACTTGTTCACGGTCGGGATTGTTTTTATTGGTTAGAGCACCGGAGTAACCTGTTTCGATGAGCTTGCCATCTCTAAACAATTCGCCAGTGCTTTGCTTATACGTCCAGCTTGCCATTAGTGATCTCCTTTATGCAGTTTTGCGTTCTTTCCAGCTATCAGCGTGCTGGATGTTTCCGTCAACATAGTTCCATGTGATTTTTTCGTAACGCAGGCCGACATGCTCAATATGCCCGTGCTTTTCGAAATCTGGATCCTTTGTATCAAACATGATGGGTACAACATGACACACTCTCACGTTTTCTAGCTGGACATTGAAATACTCTTCTTCCATACCGTTGCTGTTGATGCAGTAATATTTGAACTCGGCTTTTGCCAGGGTTCGGCCAGTTGTTAATGCGCGGTACAAAAGTGGGCTTGAGGGATCAATTTCTTTTTCGAACGTATATGCCTCATGCTGGCGTGTTCCTGTAGCTGCTCCGGTCATATCGTCAGTGGGAATATATACGTCGTGCTGCATGCCCACCAATTCTATACTTCCCTCCCGACCGCGAACATCAACACCGCCTTTTAGTAGCTTCCCATCTTCCTCGTATAACCTTAAATAAACGGGTATAGCCATTTTGTTAACTCCTTTTAGTTGAAAAATCAATCACACATTACAACTACAAGGATTAACAAAATGTAATTTATGATTTCTGCATTGTCACCTTGATATTTATTGTGAATGCGTTAGGTGGAAATATTCATTGTTCGAGTTTAAAAGGTCTCAAATTTGATTTATGTCACGATTCAATCAAACGTCGTTACACCACTTCAAAAGGTGAAATAATCACAGTGCGTATTGAAAAAAATGGGAACATGCCGAACTGTATATTTATTCAGTGGAGAGCAATACGCCGCCTGGAGCGCCAGCAGCAGGTTCGCCTGCATCGCGGCGGGTATTGCGCACTGGAACGAAATGCACAGCGACGGCATGAAGATCGCCCGTCCACGTCAGCTGTATACCGGCTACGAAAAACGCGATTTCAAATCCGACCTGGCCAAACGCTAATCCCGTTACGCCCGATAAAAAAACGCGCCTGCGGGCGCGTTTTTATTATCTGCGGCGATTTAATTCAGATTAAATTTAAAGCCAACCCTTATCTGATATTCATCCTTCGTGTCATCACCATCTTTATATTTATCCAGATAGCCTAACTCAAAGAAGGGATAAAAACGAGGAGTGGTGTGGAACGTAAATACAGAATTATGCTGCAAGGTATGATTTTTACCATTGGCATACACAAATTTGTCGCCGTGCGTTTTGCTGTAATACGTGGGGTTATATTGCACCCAGAAATTCGGGGTAAAATACTTGGTTAAATAAATATCGACGCGATGCTCAGATGAATCATCCCAGTCCCCCTGCAGCGTCTGGCTATCATGGTTCTGGTGGTTGTAGCGGTAGCGCAGCACGGCGCCCAGCGTCGGGTCGAAATGGTAGCCAATACCGATGTAGGGGTCGATACGCGAACCGGCGGATTCCCAATGGAACACCGTCCCAGGCTCCAGCCAGAACCCGCTATCTCCCAGCGGAAACGGCTTGTTGATCTCCACTTCCTGATAGCTGCTTTTCCACTGATCCATATGCTTGCCAAGGTCGGCATCGGTCTCAAAACTCCAGTACATATTTTTCAGGATGCTGTCCGGATCCTGCACCACGCCGGTCAGCATCAGACGCTGTAAAAAACTCTCGCTGGCGGTACGGTACTGGGTGCGCGGCGCGAAAAAGACGGTGGTGAAGGGCGTGGGTTTAGCCTGAGGCATGGCGGCAACATTACTGGTATTTTCCGCATTCGCGCTAGCCGCTGCAGACATCAGCGTTGCGGCGATTATTATCTTATTAACATTGTTATTCATCTTTATATATTCCTTGCCGATACAGAGATAAAAACCTCCTTCCGAATTAACGGAATAAAATTCAAAAGGGGGTGTAAAATATTACCAGTAACGATTCCAGGCCATGGTTGCGCGGGTGATGGACTCCATCAGAAAATAATCACCCCAGGCACAACATTCATTCACCCCAACGTTACCTTTAAAATGATAAACCGAGTGCTTCAGTAACCCCTCCCCTGCCCGGTGCGCGGTATTGAGATAATAATCCACCATCCGCGCCAGCATCCGCAGCGCCAGCGTCTCATAGCTCTCGCGATCCGGGTGGGTGACGGGAAGCTGTTTCACCAGCTCAAGCAGCGCGCAGGCGACGATGGCGGTCGACGAGCTGTCGCGTTCGCTTGCCGGGTCGGTGAGCGACAGGTCCCAATAGCACACCAGATCGTCCGGCAGCCGGTTGATAAAATAATTCGCCAGCGTCTGGCTTAACGACAGCAGCCTCTCATCGCCGGTATAGAGGTAGTTGAGTAAAAAGCCGTAAATCCCCCACGCCTGCCCGCGCGACCAGCATGAATCATCGGAAAGCCCCTGATGAGTATTGCCAAAACGCGGTTCTCCGCTGTTCACGTCCATATACCAGGTATGAAACGTTGAGCCGTCCTCACGCACGATATAGCGCCTGGCCTGCCCGATATGCCGACGCGCCGCCTGCGCGTATCGCGGGTCGCCGCTGGCGGCTGACGCCTGATACAGCAGCGGGAGATTCATGTTGCAGTCGATTATCATGCGTCCCTGCTGTTCGGGGTTATCGAGCTCGCCCCACGCCTGAATGATGCCGCACTTCTCGTGATAGCGCTCCATCAGCGCCTCTGCCGCCTGCAACGCAATATATCTGGCCTGCCGGGAGCCGGTCAGCTTGTGGGCGGCAATGCACGACAGGCTGTACAAGAAACCGAGGTCGTGGTGATTGGTATGGTCGCGGCGTGCAATACGCTCGCCGAAGGCGCGCACATGCTGCTCCGCCAGCGTCCGGTATACGTCCTCCTTCGTCCATTCCCAGGCCAGCCACAGCTGACCGGTCCAGAAGCTGGTGGTCCACTCCTGGTTATCGATTATCGGATACAGGCCACTTTTACAGGCGGCATCCGGAAAACGCTGGCCAAAATAGTCCCGGTTACGGTCAATGGCGACGAGTATCACCGGCATCGCCCGGCGGATTTTCTGCGCAATGGCATCTCTTTCGCCCGGCAGCAAGGCGCAGCGGACGATCGGTTCCGTACGGATAGTCTCAGACATAATTCTCTCGTTTTTCTACTTCAATAAAGATCAGTGAACGGCATCGTGGTTTACGTCATGGGTCGGCATGACGTGCGTTTTTTTATGCTGATAGCAGGGTGAAAGCGTCAGGGTGGAGACAGCGGTAAACAGCAGCGCGGTAAGCCCCATAATCAGATAGGTGTGCTCAAAGCCAATTTTCTGGTAGGCGTAGCCCGCCGGTGGCGCGACGACGATAGAGCCGACATAAATCATCGCCTGATAGCCCAGCAGATACATCGTCGCATTGACGCGCTTGTCGAAATGCTCGGCGATATACTTGAAAACCGAGACAAGGATCAGCGCAATCTCAATGCCATACAGCGGTTTTATCAGGCAGATAATCAGCGGGTCGGAGGTGAGGCCGGAGACCACGAGACGCAGGCTTATCACCAGCCCGGTCAGGATCATGCCCTGCTTAGCGCCAATGCGGTTAATAATGGCTGGCACCAGCATCATGCCGAAAAACTCAGCGGCGGACTGCGCGGTACTCATGTAGCCGAACATCGCATTTCCCTCCTCTCTGGTGGCGAAAAAGGTCACGAAATAGCGGGAAAACTGCTGTTCGGCGATAAACATCATCCACGCGACGCCAGCGATATACAGCGCAAAGGTCCAGAACTTCCTGTTACGCAGCAGCTGGAACACATCGCCGATAACAATTTTCTCTTTTGACAGGACGTTGTTCTCTTCCTTGCCGAAATGGTCGACCTTCAGCGTCAGCAGCACGCCGAACATGCACAGTGCGGAAATACTGCTGATCACAAAGTTAATCTTTGGCGAGAGGTTGTAGAGATAGCCGGAAAACGAAGAGGCGGTAGCCCATCCCAGCGCCGCCCACATGCGAATACGGCCGAATTCCATATCATAGAGGCGGCTAAAGCGGTCGACATACGACTCCTCCGCCGCTACGCCGGCATACCAGCCGAGGCTGAAAAACAGTGCGCCGACGATTATGCCGCTGACAAAATGCGCCTGCAGCAGCGGCAGATAGCACCAGATGTAAAACGGCGCCATCAACGCAGAAACGATACAGACAAAATAGAGCAGATGTTTCTTCATCCCCATTTTGTCCATGATGTAGCCATACACCGGCTTAATCACTACCGCAAACACGCCGTTCACGGCAAACACGGTGCCAATCTCAATGGCGTCGAGCCCGGCCTTATCGCCAAGCCAGATGGCGTAGAGACCGAAGCTGGCGGCCCAGGTGAAGGTGAATAAAAAGACAAAAAGGCTGAGTTTGATATATGCCGACCGGGTCGACTGAACAGGGTTTATCATTCTTTTTCTCCGCACGCACGCCGGGTGCGTCAGTTATACAATCGTCAGGGTTTTATGGTTCAGCGCAAGCGTCTGGGTTCGGGGGTCGAACGCTATCGGCATCGGCGGCGGCAGCGTCCGGGCCAGCGTGGCGTCGACGGAACAAGCGAGCCAGTGGGTGCCTGGCATCAGCGTGGCGCTCAAACAGGGGATCCCGGCGGGCGCGGCATACAGAATATTGCTGTTAGGCGGCGTCGTTACGCTCAGCGGCTGGCGCGCGGCAAGCAGGCAGCAGATCCGACAACTGCCAGACGTTGCGCTGAGGGTAACGCTGTGCGCATCCTGGTCGCTGCTAAGCCCCTGGTGGCGGTTGACGGCAAAACCGCCCTCGACGCAGTCAAGCACACGGGGCGTGACCACCCGATGCAGCCGAAGGTGCCCCTGCTCATGAGGAATAAGCCAGGTGGTGACCGCGACGTCATGCCAGGGCCGCCAGTCGCTGCGGATCAGGCCTTCAGCCACCGTTACCGCCTCGCACTTGCGGCGTCCGCGCCAGTAATCGTCCTGTTCGCTGAACATCAGCATCGAATCGCAGGCGGCGTGGGAAATGCTGTAGCGCCCTCGTTCGAGGGTAAAGCCAAAGTGGCTTGAGTAGGCGAACTTGCCGTATTTCTGCTCAAAATTGACAAAGTTATTGCGGTCGTGCTGCCCGGACATCAACATCCAGGCGTGCCGATGGTTCTCATCGTGAATAATCACCTGCCCCGCTTCCGCCACGGTATGTACCCTTTCTAGCGCGGGTAGCGGCGCGGGTTCGACCTGCCAGAACTCGCACTCCTCCCCAAGCGCCAGAATCAGCAGCGCCTTAAACGCCCAGTACGGCGAACAGGGACTATTGTAATCCTCGGTCATGATCAGGTTCGGCCAGGTATAACCGAGGGTAAAGAGACCGCGCTCATCGGTTATCGGCTGGCTTTGCCACCAGTCGAGATGGCGCAGTATCAGCCCCTTCACCACCGCCGTCGGCAGGACATCGAGCCCGCTAAACGCCACCGCGCTCCAGAAGGCGACCTGCACAAAGCGGTAGGTCAAGCTGCGGCCAAAGGGAATCGCGCTGCCGTCGCAGGTAAAATAGTGGATGTAGTCTTTGGCAAACTGACGCGCGCGCTGACGGTAGCGCAGGCAGCGCTGCGGATCGACGTCCTGCATGAAATGACTGTACAGCAGGCTGTAAAAATGAAAGCCGCTCGAAATGTAATAATCACGCGGTTTGCCCTCGCCGTCTGAATACCAGCCGTTGCCGAGCCAGAAGGGCTCAATCGCGTTCAGGTGTCTGTCGATGACCATCATGTCGTAGTCATGCCCCGCGCACTTCAGCCCAACCTGCACCAGCACCGGGAAAAAATGCCAGTTATTGTCTGGAGTCTGAATATCCGCGCTCTGCTGCAACCAGCGCGCCAGATTGTTCTGCTCGGAGGCCGACAACGATGACCAAATCCCGGTATCGGGCAGCGCCAGGCTTAGTCCAAAAGCAGCCATCTCCACGCAGCGCTGATCGTAGTCGACTAAATCGCCCCAATAGTCCGGGTGCGCAGGGTCGCTGCCGTGGCGAATACCGTGAATAAACGCCGGGCGGAGGTCGGCGCCCTCGCCGCCGCTTAGCAGCGGCGCCAGCCCCCACAGCAGACGCGAAAATCCTTCGATTCCGGCAATCTCCGCCGGGTACTGTGCGGAAGACGCTCCCATTACCAGCCGCGTGTCATTCCGCGCCAGATGCGGGATAGCTGCGGCTATCCACTTCTGTGCCAGCGCGCTGTATTCCTGCTTTGTCCGCATAATGAAACCCCGTTTCATACGTTGAATAATGGCCGCATGATAAGAAGTCCCTCTGACACACAAATGTGATAATTGTCGTATTTTCAAACACTCCAGGTGATGAATAACAACATTAATCCGGTTTTTGGTTTGAAAATTTGGTTACAGTGATAAAAGTTTAAGTTTATTCACATTGCCTGCATGAGAGCGGAGATGAGCGACAAATCGCAGCGGACGGAAGACAGCCGTTACCTCGAACACATCAATCTGAATGACAAATCGATTTACTTTAATCGTATGACCAACATGCCCGCCAACTACTACCACTGGCACCAGTGTGCAGAGATTTTGTCGGTTTCTCAGGGCGTTGGCATTGCGCTGGTGGAGCATCAGCAATACACCGTCAAGCCAGGGCGAGTCTTTATTTTCCCACCGGGAAAACTGCATAAAGTGTTCGTTGAGCAGGATGCCCGCAACATCTACCACCGCACTACCCTGCACTTTAGCGGGCCAATGGTTGAGCACTATCTTCGCGATTTCCCGCGTCAGCAAACGCTGCTGCGCCAGCTGTGCGGTCAGGGAGAAAAAGCACGGGTGTTTGATGTCGGCGACGTGCAGCCGGTCATTGAAGCGCTGTTGGCGAGGTTTGAGGCACTGACCAAAACCGACACTTTCAGCATCAGCGACAGCGCCTTTCTGGTGATGCAGCTCATGAGCCTGCTGCCCCATCAGGAGCAGGCAACCGGGCAAAATACCTTTTCGGTCAGTATTATCCGCTGGATTGAAAATCACTATCAGCAGCGCTGCTCGCTGGAGGAGATAGCCCAGGAGATGGGCTGTTCGCGCGGTCACGCATCGCGCCGGTTTCATGAGGAAACGGGCGGCACCATCCAGGAGTATCTGATCATGCGGCGAATTCGCCAGGCCTGTGAGCTGCTGCTGCACACCGGCGGCTCTGTCAGGGAGATTGCCAGGCAGGTCGGCTTTCCAGAATACGCGTGGTTTATTACCTGCTTTCGCAAAAATATGGGAAAAACGCCGCTACAGTACCGGAAAACCTACGCGCCGGTACAGCGCAGCGGCTATTTCTGACAGCCTGGACACCAGTAAAATGGCCGCGACGACTGCACTGTTTTTTCAATGATCCCGCCGCAGCGCTCGCACATCTCGCCATCGCGGTGAAAAACCTTAAAGCGAAACAGCGCGCCGTGATGTCGGTTGTCCTCCGCTTTGCCTCGCGTGCGGTAGGAGAGACGAGGAATCTCCAGCAGCGCATGGGAGAGCGCGTCGAGTTGCGCATCACTTAGCCCGGACGCTTTATGCTGCGCGGTCAGCCCGACCTGCCAGAGGATCTCCACCCGCAGGTAATTTCCCAGTCCGGCAAGAAACGCCTGGTCCAGCAGCAGCCCGGAAAACTGCCGGTTGCGAAAACGCGGCGACAGCAAACGCGCCCGTACGCTTTGCACAGTGAGCGTCATATCAAGCACATCCGGCCCGACACGCTGTAAAAAGGGGTGAGTCGCCAGCTGTTCGGCGGTCAACATGGCAATATCTGACGCGCTATAGAGCAATATCGCTTTTTCCGCCGTCTGCAGTTTCACCCGCAGCACACGCGTCGTGTCCGGCAGGGTTCCCGCCTCCACTACCCGCCAGACGCCGTACAGCTGATTATGGCTGTAGAGCGTCAGCCCGCCGGAAAAGTGCATCAGCAGCGCTTTTCCGCGGGTCTCGATGCGCGTCACGGTTTGACCAAGTAACGGTAGCTGGTACTGCTTAAGCTGCGGGAAGGCAAACCAGACCTCGGTCAATGGTTTGCCTTTGATCGCCGCCTCCAGGTTATCCGCCGCACGGCGGATTTCCGGACCTTCCGGCATCGTTCTGTCCTTATTTCTGCTCGATGAGTGGGTTGCGCCGCCGGTCACGGCGATATCCTCAGCCATGGCTATGCTTCGATATTGATCCTGCACGCCTCAAACGCGGCGCGCAGGCGGCGGGCGAAAGCGAGTGCGTGCTCGCCATCGCCATGAATGCACACCGTCTGTGCCGTCACGCTCGCCCACTCGCCAGTGATGCTTTTCACCCGTCCGGACTCAACCATCCCCAGCGTTTGCGCCAGCGCCTGCTCTTCATCCTCAATCAACGCGCCGGGCTGGGTTCGCGGCACCAGCGAACCATCCGCCTGGTATCCGCGATCGGCGAACACCTCCTGGCGCGTTTTCAGTCCATACCGTTCGCCCGCGCGAATCAGTTCGCTACCCGCCAGTCCCACCAGAATCAGCGACGGGTCGCAGGCCCGTACCGCCTTCGCGATAGCATCGGCCAGCTGTGCGTCTTTTGCCGCCTGGTTGTACAGCATGCCGTGCGGTTTGACATGACGCATGACGCCGCCTTCTGCGCGGGTTATCGCCGCCAGCGCGCCTGTCTGATACAGCGTTTGCGCGTAAACGGTTTCCGGCGGCAGGTTCATGGCGGTGCGCCCGAAGTTTTCCCGATCCGGAAAACTCGGGTGCGCGCCAATCGCCACGCCGTTTTTTAGCGCTTCACGCACGCTCGCCAGCATGGTTTGCGCATCACCAGCATGAAACCCGCAGGCGATGTTGGCGGAGGAGACCAGTTTTAATAATTCAGCGTCGCGGCCGCAGCCCTCGCCCAGGTCGGCATTCAAATCAATGATCATCGTTAAGCCGCCATGTTATCTGTTCAATATAACGCTGCTGATCGTGGCGCGCTTTCAGCGCTTCCTCCAGCGAACACGGTACAAAATGAATGGGTTGCCCGAGCGGAATTTGCGCCAGATGATACATGTCCGCCTCAATGATACAGGCAATGCGCGGATAGCCGCCGGTGGTCTGGGCATCGTTCATCAGCACGATAGGTTGCCCGTTATGCGGCACCTGGATAACGCCCGGCAGCAGCCCGTGCGAGACCATCTCGCGATCGGTTGTACGCGTGAGCGGCTGTCCCTGCAAGCGGTAGCCCATGCGGTTGCTCTGTGGGCTCAGTTGCCAGGGCGAGCGCCAGAATGCCTCCTGCGAGGCCTGGTCAAACTCCTGATACTCCGGCCCCGGCAGCGCGCGGATGCGATTGCCCCACAGCAGCTGTTTGACGCCCCGCGCCTCGCTAAACTGGCGCCTGGGTTTACCCGTCGCCAGCCGATCGCCATCTTTTAACAGGCGTCCGGCAAAACCGCCGATGCCGACCTTCAGGTCAGTGCTACGAGACCCCATCACCTCAGGCACATCAATTCCGCCCGCCACCGCCAGATAGCTGCGCATCCCGTGCAGCGGCCGTTTCAGCGTCAACCGCTGACCGGCTTTTACCGGCAGCCGCCACCCCGTCCAGACGGGCTGACGATCCAAAAACGCCTCGCAGCTTGCTCCGGTAAGAGCGAACCAGCCGTCAGACTCAAACTCCACTACCAGATGGCCCAGCGTTATCTCCAGCGCCGCCGCGCCGGGATCGTTGCCCACCAGCAGGTTCGCGATATACAGCGCCGGTTTGTCCAGCGCGCCGCAGTGGCTGATGCCCGACTGGCGAAAGCCATGGCGTCCGTTATCCTGCACCGAGGTGTACATGCCCGCGCGAATGATGTTCAGCATATGCCCTCCTTCTGCGGGATAAAGCGCACGCTGTCGCCCGGACGCAGCAGAATCGGCTCATCACGATGGGGGTCGAATAACTTAACCGGCGTCAGGCCAATAAGCTGCCAGCCGCCCGGCGTCGATAGCGGGTAGATGCCGGTCTGCGGACCGCCGATCCCCACGGAACCCGCCGGAACCCTCAGCCGGGGCTCCCCGCGTCTTGGCGTATGCAGACGTTCCGGCAAGCTCCCCAGATAGGGAAAGCCCGGCTGAAAGCCCAAAAACCAGACCACGTAATCCACCGACGCATGCAGTTCAACAACCTGTTTTTCGCTCAGACCGCTGTGCCGGGCGACTTCTGCCAGATCCGGACCGCCTTCGCCGCCGTAAATCACCGGGATTTCGATAAAGCGTGATTCCGGCTCCAGCGCATCGCTCTCTTCCCACCAGCGTTGCAGGCGCTCGATGGCATCCAGCGCCTGCATGTGCGGGTCACGCAGAATAACGGTGATATTGTTCATGCCCGGAATGGCTTCAACGACATCCGGCAAACCGACCAGACGCTGCGTCAGGCTCCAGATACGCTTCTGGCTCTCCAGCGTCACCGGAGGCTCCAGCGCCAGCACCACCGCCGTTTCGCCTAACAGATAACAACGCGCTCGCTGCACCCTCTGCCTCCCGTATCAGGCCGGATTAGGTATATCGATAAAGGTCACGTCGAGACCGGTCGTCTCCTGCAGCCATTCACTGAGCGCGCGGATCCCGCCCCGCTCCGTAGCATGATGACCTGCCGCATAGAAATGCAAACCCTGCTCGCGCGCTGAGTGGATGGTCTGTTCCGACACTTCGCCGGTAATGAACGCATCAACGCCGAAGCGGGCAGCGCTGTCGATAAAGCTCTGTCCGCCGCCGGTGCACCACGCCACGCGGGTCACCTTCTCTGGCCCGGTATCGCCGCACCACAACGGTTTGCGTCCCAGTCGCGCCTCAATCCACGACGCCAGCTCAAGGCCGGACACCGGCATAGAGAGCTCGCCCCACGGCAGCAGCGGTTCTATCTCGCCGCGCATGTTAAGACCCAGCAGCGCCGCCAGTTGGGCGTTATTGCCAAGCTCGGGATGCGCGTCAAGCGGCAAATGCCAGCCGTAGAGGTTGATATCGTTCGCCAGCAGCGTTTTCAGACGGTTACGCTTCATTCCGCGGATCACCGGCGATTCGTTCTTCCAGAAGTAACCATGATGCACAATCACCGCATCAGCCTGTTGACGCACGGCCTCATCCAGCAGCGCCTGGCTCGCAGTCACGCCAGTGACGATTTTCTGAATCTCTTCTTTGCCCTCAACCTGTAGACCATTTGGCGCAAAATCGCTGATGGCCGCGCTGTTGAGTTTGTCATTAATCAGTTGTTCCAGTTCGCTATTTTTCATCGTTGCTCCTGCCCGGACATATTCACTTAAGAATATCACAGCTTTCCAACAACCGGACGCCGATACCCACCGTCAGGGCTTTCGTAAAAGGCTTACCACCCCACAGGATATTCATGTATATTTATGCAAAAGGAAAGCATATTAATGAAGCATTGATGCTCAAAGACCATGGAAAGCATAAAAGAAATGAATAATGCGGCATGATTATCTCCCGCGCTACTGGCAAGACTGAGAACGAAATGAAAACACCATCATCACAACCCCGCGCTATCTACTACGTCGTCGCGCTGCAAATCTGGGAATACTTTAGTTTCTACGGTATGCGCGCCCTGCTGATTTTGTATTTAACTAACCAGCTGAAATACACCGATACCCACGCCTACGCGCTGTTCAGCGCCTACTGCTCGCTGGTATATGTCACGCCGATCCTCGGCGGCTATCTGGCGGATAAAGTGCTCGGTAACCGCATGGCGGTAATGCTCGGGGCGCTGCTGATGGTCATCGGTCATCTGGTGCTCGGCGCCAGCGAAATGTCCGCCGTTTTTCTCTACCTCTCGCTGGCTATTATTGTCTGCGGCTATGGATTATTTAAATCCAACGTCAGCTGCCTGCTGGGCGAACTGTATGAGCCGACCGACCCGCGCCGCGACGGCGGCTTCTCGCTGCTGTATGCTGCTGGCAACATCGGCTCTATCGTAGCGCCTGTCGCCTGCGGTTACGTGCAGGAAGAGTACAGTTGGGCAATGGGCTTTGCGCTGGCCGCCGTGGGGATGCTCGCCGGGCTGGTGATTTTCCTCTGCGGCAATCGCCACTTCAGCCACACCGTCGGCGTCAACAAAGCCGTACTACGCAGTAAGAAATTCGCGCTGCCTGTCTGGGGCTGGCTGCTGGTGCTGCTGTTGGTATCGCCGGTCGTTATCGCCGTTCTGTTCTGGAAAGAGTGGTCGGTGTATGCGCTGATCGTCGCGACCATTATCGGCCTTGCCGTGCTGGCGAAAATCTACCGCCAGGCGCAAAACCAGAAGCAGCGTAAAGAGCTGGGGCTTATCGTCGTGCTGACCTTCTTTAGCCTGCTGTTCTGGGCCTTTGCCCAGCAGGGCGGCAGCTCGATTAGCCTCTACATCGACCGCTTTGTTAACCGCGATATCATGGGATATGACGTCCCGACCGCCATGTTCCAGTCGATCAACGGCTTTGCCGTGATGCTGTGCGGTGTGGTGCTGGCGTGGGTGGTGAAAGAGGGCGTGACCGGCAACCGGACAGTACGCATTTGGGGTAAATATGCCCTGGGGCTGGGTCTGATGAGCGCAGGTTTCTGCATTCTGACCTTTAGCGCCCGCTGGTCAGCGGCGCACGGCCACTCTTCTCTGCCGCTGATGGTGCTGGGGCTGGCGGTAATGGGCTTTGCGGAACTGTTCATCGACCCGGTGGCCATGGCGCAGATCACCCGTATTGAGATCCCGGGCGTGACAGGGGTGTTGACCGGGATCTATATGCTGCTGTCGGGGGCTATCGCTAACTACGTCGCCGGAGTTATCGCCGATCAAACCTCGCAAAGCGCGTTCGATGCCGCAGGCGCCGTTAACTACGCCATCAACGCCTATATCGACGTGTTCAGCCAAATTACCTGGGGAGCGCTTGCCTGCGTCGGCATGGTGTTGGTCATCTGGCTTGTCCAGGCAATACGCATGAAAGCCCGCCGCCTGGCGCTGGCCTCTTAACTTTTCCTGGCGGCCTCATAGGCCGCCAGCGTCTCCAGCCGCGCCTGCTTGTGATCGACAATCGGGCGCGGATAATCGAGCGACGCGCCCTGTTTTTGCGCCCACTCCCAGGGCGTGTGAATCTCGCTATCCGGAACCTGCGCCAGCTCGGGCAGCCAGCGGCGAATAAATACACCGGACTTATCAAACTTTTCCCCCTGCATCGTCGGATTGAAGATCCGAAAATAGGGTGCCGCATCGGTACCGGTGGACGCCGCCCACTGCCAGCCTCCGTTGTTGGCGGCGAGGTCGCCATCCACCAGTTGCAACATGAAATAACGCTCCCCTTCCCGCCAGTCAATCAGCAGATCTTTCACCAGGAAGCTGGCGACAATCATACGCAGCCGGTTGTGCATCCAGCCGGTGTCATTCAGTTGGCGCATCGCCGCATCAACAATCGGATATCCCGTTTTCCCCCGCTGCCAGGCTTTAAGCAGGGTTTTATCCTCGCGCCATTTCACTTTCTCAGTCCATTTGATAAACGGTTTGAAGCAACAAAGCGCCGGATGAAAAGTCATTAAATGGCGATAAAATTCGCGCCAGATAAGCTCATTCAGCCAGACGGCGCCATCCTGTCCTGCCAGCGCCCCCGGGTGTTCCGCCAGCAGGCGATGCAGACACTGGCGCGGCGACAGCACGCCAAGCGTCAGGCAGGCGGAAAGACGGCTGGTGCCCTCCGTCGCCGGAAAGTCGCGCTGCGCATCATACTCGACCACGGGCTGCTGGCAAAACCGCCGCAGCTGTTGAATAGCCTGCCGTTCATCCGGCGGAAATAACACGGGATCAAACAGCTGCTGTGGATAGTTGAGCATCAGCAATGCCTGCGCGTCGGGGAGCGCGCCGCCGTCGCGCGGCGCTGGCGCCGGCACGCATTCCGGTAGCCCCACGCGCGCACGACGAAGCCAGGCGTTTTTAAACGGCGTAAAGACTTTATACATCTGCTCGTCGCCGGTCACGACACTGCCTGGCGCCAGGATCACGCTGTCATCAAATCCTTGGCACACCACCGTTTTTAGCGCGCGTTCCGCGGCGATATCGCGCTGGCGTTCATTAACTTCATACTGGTAGTTATAAAAAATATGGCTGACGCCCTGCTGCTCACATAGCGCCTGCAGTTCCATGACCGAGGCGGTGAAATCTGCCGCTTCGCGATAGATAAGCGGGATCCCTTTCTGCGCCAGACCGGCCTGCAGCGCGCGGAGGTGACACTGCAAATAGGCCGCCTGCCGCGGCGCCATGGCGTGATGACGCCACTGCTGCGGGGTGGCGATGTAAAGCGCGATGACCCTGGCCTGCCGGGAACGGCAGGCGGCGGCAAGCGCCAGGTTATCGTGAAGACGTATATCGGCGCGAAACCAGACCAGATGCGTGGCCATAACTCTCCCGTTAATGTCCAGAGTAACGACGTCATATTCCGAGCCGAATAAGCATCGGGGATTCAGCCAAAGAGTGTAATCGCGCCGCTCGCGCAGGCAAAGGTGCGGTGGCATGACGGTTACGATGCGTACCGTAAACCTGGTGCGTAAAAAAACAAAAGGCCGCACAAGGCGGCCCATTTCATCGCATAACGCAGCGTTAGTAAAAATCGCAGGTGGCTTTCTCTGCCTGCTCCATCCACACGGGTTTTTCACTGGTTTTCGCCCACACACGGTGCAGGTAGCTGTAGAAACGCGCGCGGTCTTTCCAGAACAGCATCACCGGCAGCGCCACGATGCCCGCAACGACCACAAATGCGCGGCGCGCGAATACAATATGTGCAGGATAGTCTTTATACAGAGTCATTTTGGTCTCCCCCTATGTTCGACCGGTGAAGCGCACCGGTAAAAGTTATCTGTCTAAAATAGTACCGCTTTGCGCGTAATTTTACTACTCATCCGACCACTATTTTCGGCATTTCAGGGGTTATTTACACAACTTATCGTTATTTGGTTACAGAAAGGTTAAATTAATACTAACCATTAGTTAATTAATGGCTTTTCACCATTTTTATATTTTTTTTACACCCCGCTCCGCGTTTTTTGCGAAATCTTTGCACCAAAAAACCTACCTTTTCCGTACATCATCAAACACCTGGAGGTGGACTGTGAGTGCAGGCGTAATAATCGGCATCGTGCTGGTTTTCCTGTTGTTGGGCTATCTGGTTTACGCCCTGATTAATGCGGAGGCCTTCTGATGGCAGCGCAGGCATTTTTACTCATCGCCGGTTTTCTGGTGGTGCTTTTCGTTCTTGCCCGTCCTCTGGGCCTTGGGCTTGCGAAGATGATCAACAACACGCCGCTGCCGGGCACCGCGGCCGTAGAAGCTGGTTTGTGGCGCGTACTGGGCGTGTCGCGTGAGGAGATGAACTGGCGCCAGTACCTGCTGGCGATTTTGCTGCTGAACATTGCAGGCCTCGTGCTGCTGTTCCTGATGCTGACGTTCCAGGGCGTACTGCCGCTGAACCCACAGGGTTTTCCCGGCCTGCCCTGGGATCTGGCGCTAAACACTGCCGTAAGCTTTATTACCAACACCAACTGGCAGGCCTACAGCGGCGAAACCACCCTGAGTTACTTCAGCCAGATGTCGGGGCTTGCGGTACAAAACTTCCTGTCTGCCGCCACCGGTATCGCCGTGGTCTTCGCGCTGATCCGCGGTTTCGCCCGCCACAGCGCCAGTACCCTCGGCAACGCATGGATGGACATCATCCGCATCACGCTGTGGATCCTGGTGCCCATTTCGCTGCTGATCGCACTCCTGATGATCCAACAGGGCACACTGCAAAACTTCTTGCCCTACCAGCACTTCACCTCGCTCGAGGGGGCAAAAGGGCTGCTGCCGATGGGTCCGGTCGCGTCGCAGGAGGCTATCAAGATGCTGGGCACCAACGGCGGCGGTTTCTTCAACGCCAACTCCAGCCATCCGTTTGAAAACCCGACGGCGCTGACCAACTTTGTGCAGATGCTGGCAATCTTCCTGATCCCGGCGGCGCTCTGTTTTGCCTTTGGCGATGCGGTCAACGACCGCCGTCAGGGGCGCGCCATTCTGTGGGCGATGTCGATAATCTTCGTTATCTGCGCCGCAGTGGTGATGTGGGCGGAGCTGAAAGGCAACCCGCACTTCCTGCAGCTTGGCGCCGACAGCGCTGCCAACATGGAAGGCAAAGAGAGCCGTTTCGGCATTCTGCAAAGTAGCCTGTTTGCAGTCATTACCACTGCCGCCTCCTGTGGCGCGGTAAACGCCATGCATGATTCTTTCACCGCGCTGGGCGGCATGGTGCCAATGTGGCTGATGCAGATTGGCGAAGTCGTCTTTGGCGGCGTCGGTTCCGGCCTGTACGGCATGCTGCTGTTCGTGCTGCTGGCGGTGTTCATCGCCGGGCTGATGATCGGCCGTACACCGGAATATCTCGGTAAGAAAATCGACGTGCGCGAAATGAAAATGACCGCGCTGGCTATCCTTATCACCCCATCGCTGGTGCTGATTGGTACCGCGCTTGCCATGATGAGCGACGCCGGGCGCGCGGGGATCTTCAACCCGGGCATCCACGGTTTTAGCGAAGTGCTGTACGCCGTGTCTTCAGCGGCAAACAACAACGGCAGCGCCTTTGCGGGTCTGAGTGCGAATACGCCGTTCTGGAACTGCCTGCTGGCGTTCTGCATGTTCTTTGGCCGCTTTGGCGTGATCGTGCCGGTACTGGCGATCGCCGGCTCGCTGGTAGGTAAAAAAATCCAGCCCGCAAGCCCAGGCACGCTGCCGACTTTTGGTCCGCTGTTCATCGGCCTGCTGATCGGCACCGTGATTCTGGTCGGCGCATTAACCTTTATCCCCGCCCTGGCATTAGGCCCGGTAGCGGAACACCTCTCTTTACAGTAAGTCGGCTGGAGACGCGTTTATGAGTCGCAAGCAACTGGCTCTGTTCGAACCGTCACTGGTTCGTCAGGCTCTGATGGATGCCGTGAAAAAACTGAGTCCGGACGTGCAATGGCATAATCCGGTCATGTTCATCGTCTGGATAGGCAGCGTGCTGACGACCGGGCTGGCTGTCGCCATGGCGACCGGCCACCTGCCCGGCAGCGCGGGCTTCACTGCCGCAGTCAGCATCTGGCTGTGGTTTACCGTGCTGTTCGCCAACTTCGCCGAAGCGCTGGCGGAGGGGCGCAGCAAAGCGCAGGCCAATAGCCTGAAAGGGGTCAAGAAAACGGCGTTTGCCCGCAAGCTGCGCGCGCCGCAGCATGACGCGAAAATCGATCATGTCCCGTCTGAAGATCTGCGCAAAGGCGATATCGTGCTGGTTGAAGCGGGCGATATTATCCCCTGCGACGGCGAAGTCATTGAAGGCGGCGCATCAGTGGACGAGAGCGCCATTACCGGTGAATCGGCACCGGTTATCCGTGAGTCCGGCGGCGATTTCGCCTCGGTGACCGGCGGTACCCGCATTCTCTCCGACTGGCTGGTGATCCGCTGTAGCGTGAACCCCGGCGAGACCTTTCTTGATCGGATGATCGCGATGGTGGAAGGCGCGCAGCGTCGCAAAACGCCAAACGAAATTGCGCTGACCATTTTGCTGATCGCCCTGACCATCGTCTTTCTGCTGGCAACCGCCACCCTGTGGCCCTTCTCGGTCTACGGCGGCGCGGCAGTTAGCGTGACGGTGTTAGTGGCGCTGCTGGTGTGCCTGATCCCAACCACCATCGGCGGCCTGCTGTCGGCCATCGGCGTGGCGGGGATGAGCCGCATGCTCGGTGCGAACGTTATCGCGACCAGCGGCCGCGCCGTTGAGGCCGCGGGCGACGTCGACGTCCTGCTGCTCGACAAAACCGGCACCATTACGCTTGGCAACCGTCAGGCCTCCGATTTCCTGCCTGCGCCCGGCATCGATGAAAGAACGCTGGCGGATGCCGCACAGCTGGCCTCGCTTGCCGATGAAACGCCGGAAGGCCGCAGCATCGTGATACTGGCCAAACAGCGCTTTAACATCCGCGTACGCGACGTCCAGGAGCTGCAAGCCACCTTCGTTCCCTTTACCGCGCAGACCCGCATGAGCGGTATCAACGTGCATAACCGGATGATCCGTAAAGGCTCCGTTGACGCCATTCGCCGTCACGTCGAGGCCAACGGCGGCCACTTCCCGCCGCAGGTGGATGCGCTGGTGGAAAGCGTCGCCCGTCAGGGCGGCACGCCGCTGGTCGTCGTCGAGGGCGCCAGGGTGCTGGGGGTTATCGCGCTGAAGGATATCGTCAAAGGCGGTATTAAAGAGCGCTTCGCCCAGTTGCGTAAAATGGGCATCAAAACGGTGATGATCACCGGGGATAACCGCCTGACCGCCGCCGCTATCGCCGCCGAAGCCGGGGTCGATGACTTCCTCGCCGAAGCGACGCCGGAAGCCAAGCTGGCGCTGATTCGTCAGTATCAGTCGGAAGGCCGTCTGGTGGCGATGACCGGCGACGGCACCAACGATGCCCCGGCGCTAGCCCAGGCTGACGTGGCGGTGGCGATGAACTCCGGAACCCAGGCGGCGAAAGAGGCCGGGAACATGGTCGATCTCGACTCCAACCCGACCAAGCTGATTGAGGTGGTGCACATCGGTAAACAGATGCTGATGACCCGCGGTTCGTTGACCACGTTCAGTATCGCCAACGACGTGGCGAAGTATTTCGCCATTATTCCGGCGGCGTTTGCGGCGACCTATCCGCAGTTGAACGCCCTGAACGTGATGCATCTGCACTCCCCGGCTTCCGCCATCCTGAGCGCGGTCATTTTTAACGCGCTGATTATCGTGTTCCTGATCCCGTTGGCGCTGCAAGGCGTGAGCTACAAACCGCTGTCGGCGGCCGCGATGTTGCGCCGCAACCTGTGGATTTATGGTCTGGGCGGTCTGCTGGTGCCGTTCGTTGGCATCAAGCTTATCGACCTGCTGTTAACGCTGTTCGGTCTGGTGTAAGAGGAAATTGAAAATGGCGATGTTACGCCCTGCTCTGGTCATCCTGATTTTTCTGACCCTGGTCACCGGCGGGTTGTACCCGCTGGTCACCACCGTCCTCGGGCAATGGTGGTTTAACGACCAGGCGAACGGCTCGTTAATCAGAGAAGATAATGCGATCCGCGGTTCGCTGCTGATTGGACAAAACTTTGACGCTGCAGGATATTTCCACGGGCGCCCTTCCGCGACGGCAAATAGCCCCTATAATCCAGAAGCATCCGGCGGCAGCAATTTAGCCGCCAGCAACCCGGAGCTGGATAAAGAGGTTGCCGCCCGCGTCGCGCAGTTGCGTAACGCGAATCCGCAGGCTGATGGCGCCGTGCCGGTCGAGCTGGTCACCACCTCCGCCAGCGGCCTCGACTACAGCCTGTCGCCGCAGGCGGTGACCTGGCAAATCCCCCGCGTTGCCGCCGCGCGTCAGATGTCAGTGGATGCGCTGAGCAAACTGGTCGCGGAGCATACGCAAAAGCCGTTGGTCAGCATTATCGGCCAGCCGGTGGTGAATATTATTGAACTGAACATGGCACTGGATGCCCTGAAATAACCTCAGGATACATGATGACCGACGAGCCTCTTCGCCCGGACCCCGACCGTCTGCTGGAACAAACCGCGGGCTGGCATCGGGGAAAACTGAAAGTCTTTTTTGGCGCCTGTGCGGGCGTAGGGAAAACCTACGCCATGCTCAGCGAAGCGCAGCGACTGCGGGCGCAGGGGCTCGATATCCTGATAGGCGTGGTGGAAACCCACGGCCGTCAGGAAACCGCCGCCCTGCTTGACGGGTTGGCGACACAACCGAGAAAACGGATCCCTCACCGGCGACGCATCGTCGAAGAGTTTGACCTCGATGCCGCCCTCGCCCGGCGTCCGGCGCTGATCCTGATGGACGAACTGGCGCACACCAATGCCCCCGGCTCCCGCCACCCTAAACGCTGGCAGGACGTTGAAGAACTGCTTGAAGCCGGGATCGACGTTTTTACCACCGTCAATGTTCAGCATCTTGAAAGTCTTAACGATGTGGTCAGCGGCGTCACCGGCATTAAGGTTCGTGAGACGGTGCCCGACCCGTTTTTTGACGCCGCCGATGAAATCGTGCTGGTCGACCTGCCCCCTGACGATCTTCGTCAACGCCTGCACGAAGGCAAAGTCTATATCGGCGGTCAGGCGGAACGGGCCATTGAACACTTTTTCCGCAAAGGCAATCTGATTGCGCTGCGCGAGCTGGCGTTGCGCCGTACCGCCGACCGCGTCGACGACCAAATGCGCGAGTGGCGCGGCCAGGGCGAAGAGCGCGTCTGGCACACCCGCGACGCTATTTTGCTCTGCGTTGGCCACAGCAGCGGTAATGAGAAGCTGGTGCGCACCGCCGCAAGGCTTGCCGCCAAATTCGGCAGCGTCTGGCACGCCGTGTATGTTGAAACCCCGGGGCTTCACCGCCTGCCGGAACACCAGCGGCGCAGCATTCTCAGCGCGCTGCGTCTCGCACAGGAGCTGGGCGCGGAAACCGCCACCCTCTCCGACCCGGCGGAAGACAAAGCGATTTTGCGCTACGCCCGCGAGCACAACCTCGGCAAAATCATTATCGGCCGCCGCACGCAGCATCGCTGGTGGAGTCGGGAATCCTTCGCCGACCGCCTCGCCCGTCGCGCGCCGGATCTTGACCTGGTGATTGTCGCGCTGGAAGACGCGCCCGCCCCACCGGTCAACCGTGGCAACGATGCGCGCCCGTGGATGGATCGCTGGCGAGTGCAGGTTCGCGGCTGTGCGGTGGCGGTGGCGCTCTGCGCATTGATAACCCTGGTGGCCAGCAACTTCCTGATTGCTTTCGCCACCGCGAACCTGGTCATGCTTTACCTGCTTGGCGTGGTGATCGTCGCGCTGTTCTATGGCCGCTGGCCGTCAGTGCTGGCGACGGTGATAAACGTCATCAGCTTCGACCTGTTTTTTGTCGCCCCGCGCGGCACCCTGGCGGTATCCGACATTCAGTATGTGCTGACCTTCGCGGTGATGCTCACCGTCGGGCTTATCATCGGTAACCTGACGGCGGGCGTTCGCTACCAGGCGCGTATCGCCCGCTACCGCGAGCAGCGCACCCGCCATTTGTATGAGATGTCAAAAGCGCTGGCCATCGGTCGCAGCGAGCAGGATATCGCCCGTACCAGCGAGCAGTTTATCCAGTCGACCTTTTACGCCCGCAGTCAGGTGCTGCTCCCCAACGCCAGCGGTCATCTCGCCGCCCTGACCCCCGGCAACGGTATCACCCCGTGGGATGAAGCCATTGTCCGCTGGAGCTACGACAAGGGCCAACCTGCGGGTGCAGGCACTGACACCCTGCCCGGAGTGCCATACCTCATTCTGCCGCTCAAAACGGCGGAGAAAACCTTGGGCGTGATCGTGGTGGAGCCGGGTAACCTGCGACAGTTGATGATTCCCGAGCAGCAGCGCCTGCTGGAAACGTGCACCCTGCTGGTCGCGAGCGCTCTCGACAGGCTGGCGCTCACCACCAGCGAAGAGCAGGCCAGGCTTGCCAGCGAGCGGGAGAGCATACGCAACTCCCTGCTGGCGGCGCTGTCGCACGATCTGCGCACACCGCTCACTGTGCTGTTCGGCCAGGCCGAAATCCTGACGCTTGATTTAGCCGCCGAGGGGTCAAAACACGCCCCGCAGGCCAACGAAATCCGCCAGCATGTGCTTAACACCACGCGGCTGGTGAATAATCTGCTGGATATGGCGCGAATTCAGTCCGGCGGCTTTAATTTACGCAAGGAGTGGTTGACGCTCGAAGAGGTGGTAGGTAGCGCAATTCGTACGCTGGAGCCCGGGCTCGGCGGGCGGCATATCGAACTCCATCTTGGCGACCCGCTGGCGCTTATTCATGTCGACGGCCCGCTGTTTGAGCGGGTGCTGATAAACCTGCTGGAAAACGCCGTCAAATATGCCGGGACGAAAGCGCGAATCGGCATCACTGCCGAACATCAGGATGAACAGCTCCAGTTAGACGTCTGGGATAACGGTCCCGGTATTCCTGCTGGTCAGGAGCAGTCTATTTTTGATAAATTCGCCAGAGGCCATAAAGAGTCAGCCATTCCCGGCGTAGGGCTGGGGCTGGCAATCTGTCAGGCCATTGTGGAGGTTCATGGCGGCACGATGGCCGCGCATAATCGCCCGGAAGGCGGCGCCCGCTTTACGGTGACCCTGCCGTTGGACGCTCCTCCTCCCCTGGACTACCTGCCTGAGGAAACGTGATTAACGTATTAATTATTGAAGATGAACAGGCCATTCGCCGTTTTCTGCGCAGCGCGCTGGAAGGTGACGGCCTGCGTGTTCACGAAGCGGAAACCCTCCAGCGCGGCCTGCTGGAGGCGGCAACCCGCAAACCGGATCTGGTGATCCTCGACCTCGGTCTGCCGGATGGCGACGGCATCGACTTTATCCGCGATTTTCGCCAGTGGAGCCAGGTGCCGGTTATCGTGCTGTCGGCCCGCGCTGAAGAAACCGACAAAATTACCGCCCTTGACGCCGGCGCTGACGACTATCTCAGTAAACCGTTCGGCATTGGCGAGCTACAGGCCCGCCTGCGCGTGGCCCTACGTCGCCACGGCGGCAGCGAACAGAACCAGCCGCTGTTTACCTTTTCCAATACCCAGGTCGACCTTGCGAACCGCAGAATCGTCCGCGGCGATGAAGAGATTCATCTGACCCCGATAGAATTCCGGCTGCTGGCGGTGTTGCTGAATAATCACGGCAAGGTACTTACACAACGTCAGTTGCTCAGCCAGGTCTGGGGACCGAACGCCGTCGAGCATAGTCATTATTTACGCATTTATATGGGGCACCTGCGCCAAAAGCTGGAAATAGATCCCGCACGTCCACAGCATTTATTAACGGAAACCGGTATTGGCTATCGCTTTATGTTGTGAATAATTATTCACAACATAAATATCTCTCCCCCTGCTTATTCCAACCCCGCTAAATTTATTAAAAAATAATAAAAAGCCACAAACAAGATTAATTCAAATCATTATTCAACACATTTCATTCACAATAAACATACAATTCAGCACATCATTCTGTGATATGCATAACCAATGACTATTTATTTCTTAAATGATCATATTTTATTGATCATCTTCACAGATTACCTTTCATTCATGGATAAAATGACCCCACTTTCACTCAATGCATGAAGGTACACGAAATGGAAAACAATAGCCGAACGATGCCCCATATAAGGCGGACAACACATATCATGATGTTTGCCCACCGAAATAGTTTTGACTTTCACTTCTTTAATGCCCGGTAGTCTTCCGACTACGGGCGCTTTCGCATACAGGTCTTCCTGAATTTTGCCAGTACAGGCATCCGCCTGTAGCCAATAGCGCTCGCCCTGACAAATCCTGCACATTGCCAGTCACCGGACTGGTGGGATTTGTGACATCCCAAAAAAGCAATTTCCTGATTTTATTATCAGCGGAGTGATATTGCCTTTTATCCGGAAAAATCAATTTCTTTTTTAAGAAATTGAGGGCCTGTTATTACCGAAAATAAAGAAGAGATCCCAATGTCAGAATTAAAAATTGCAGTAAGCCGTACTTGCCCTGATTGTTTTACGACACAGCGTTCTATTATCAATACCTGTGAAAGCCATTTTATTGACGTTGCCGCCGCCGTATTGTCTATTGAAGATGTCGAGCGCGGCAAACTCGATGAAATAGATGCAACCGGCTACAACATCCCGGTATTTATTGCCATTAATAAAGAAGAAATCGTGCCTGCTGAGTACCTTTCACGTATTCAGGGGGTGTTCGAGCACGATGAGACCCGGAACGACTTTTACGGCCGTCAGTTGGAGGCCGCCGCGCACAAATACGAGGTGCAATTGCGCCCACCGTTCTTCCGCGCGCTGGTCGATTACGTCGCTCAGGGCAACAGCGCTTTTGACTGCCCGGGCCACCAGGGCGGCGAATTCTTCCGCCGCCATCCAGCGGGCAACCAGTTTGTCGAGTATTTCGGCGAAGCACTCTTCCGCTCTGACCTGTGCAACGCCGATGTCGCTATGGGCGATCTGCTGATCCACGAAGGTGCGCCGTGCATCGCCCAGCAGCATGCGGCGAAGGTCTTTAACGCCGACAAGACCTACTTCGTGCTTAATGGCACCTCGTCCTCCAACAAAGTGGTGCTGAATGCCCTGCTGACGCCGGGCGATCTGGTGCTGTTTGACCGCAACAACCACAAGTCTAACCACCATGGCGCACTGCTGCAGGCGGGGGCAACGCCGATTTACCTGGAAACAGCACGCAACCCATACGGCTTTATCGGCGGTATTGATGCCCACTGTTTCGAAGAACGCTATCTGCGTGAGCTGGTCAGCGAAGCCGCGCCAACCCGCGCACAGGACGCCCGTCCGTTCCGTCTGGCGGTGATTCAGTTAGGTACCTACGACGGCACCATCTATAACGCCCGTCAGGTGGTCGATAAAATCGGTCATCTGTGCGACTACATTCTGTTTGACTCCGCCTGGGTGGGTTACGAACAGTTTATTCCGATGATGGCGGACTGCTCGCCGCTGCTGCTGGATCTCAACGAAAACGATCCTGGCATTCTGGTGACCCAGTCGGTGCACAAACAACAGGCAGGTTTCTCACAGACCTCGCAGATCCACAAAAAAGACAGCCATATCAAAGGGCAACAGCGCTATGTTCCGCATAAGCGTCTGAACAATGCCTTTATGATGCACGCCTCCACCAGCCCGTTCTATCCGCTGTTTGCGGCACTGGATATCAACGCGAAGATGCACGAAGGCGAATGTGGTCGCAACATGTGGATGGACTGCGTGGTTAGCGGTATCGAAACCCGTAAGCTGATTCTCGATAACTGCAAACATATCCGCCCGTTTGTCCCGGAACTCGTCGACGGCAAGCCGTGGCAGTCCTGGGCGACCGCCGATATCTCCACCGACCTGCGTTTCTTCCATTTTGTTCCGGGTGAACGCTGGCACGGGTTTGAGGGCTACGCCGAGCACCAGTACTTTGTCGATCCATGCAAACTGCTGCTGACCACGCCGGGCATCGATGCGGCGAATGGCGAGTATGAGCGCTTTGGCGTACCGGCCACCATCCTCGCCAACTTCCTGCGTGAAAACGGCGTGATCCCGGAAAAATGCGACCTCAACTCCATCCTGTTCCTGCTGACGCCAGCTGAAGACATGGCCAAGCTGCAGCAGCTGGTCGCGTTGCTGGTACGGTTTGAAACCCTGCTTGAGTCCGATGCGCCGCTTGCCGACGTGTTGCCGTCGCTCTACGGCCAACATAAAGATCGCTATGAAGGTTACACCCTGCGCCAGCTGTGCCAGGAAATGCACAACCTCTATGCCCGTCACAACGTTAAGCAACTGCAAAAAGAGATGTTCCGCAAATCGCACTTCCCGCGCGTGAGCATGAACCCGCAGGACGCTAACTACGCCTATCTGCGCGGCCAGGTCAGTCTGGTGCCGCTGCCACAGGCCGAAGGTCGCATTGCCGCAGAAGGCGCGCTGCCGTACCCGCCAGGCATACTGTGCGTCGTTCCGGGCGAAATCTGGGGCGGCGCCGTACTGCGCTACTTCACCGCGCTGGAAGAAGGTATCAATCTGCTGCCCGGCTTTGCACCGGAACTCCAGGGGGTTTACCTCCAGGAGCACGACGGTCGCAAACAGGTGTGGTGCTATGTGATTAACGATCAGCACGCCCCCAATGCGCTGCTGAAAGGGGAAAAATTATGAGCAAATCCAACAAAATGGGGGTTGTTCAGCTCACCATCCTGACGATGGTGAACATGATGGGTTCGGGCATCATCATGTTACCCACCAAACTGGCTGAAGTCGGCACCATTTCCATTATCTCCTGGCTGGTCACCGCCGTGGGCTCAATGGCTCTGGCGTGGGCCTTCGCTAAATGCGGGATGTTCAGCCGTAAGTCCGGCGGGATGGGCGGCTATGCGGAGTATGCCTTCGGTAAGTCCGGCAACTTCATGGCGAACTACACCTACGGCGTGTCGCTGCTGATTGCCAACGTGGCGATCGCCATTTCGGCAGTCGGCTACGGCACCGAGCTATTCGGCGCCACGCTGAGCCCGGTGCAAATCGGTATCGCCACCATCGGCGTGCTGTGGCTGTGTACGATTGCCAACTTCGGCGGCGCGCGCATCACCGGTCAGATCAGTAGCGTCACCGTCTGGGGCGTTATCATTCCGGTCGTCGGTCTGTGCATTATCGGCTGGTTCTGGTTTAGCCCGACAATGTACGTCAACGCATGGAACCCGCATAACGTGCCGTTCTTCAGCGCGGTAAGCTCGTCTATCGCCATGACGCTGTGGGCCTTCCTGGGCCTGGAATCCGCCTGCGCCAACATGGAAGTGGTGGAGAACCCGGAACGTAACGTGCCTATCGCTGTTCTCGGCGGGACCCTGGGCGCGGCGGTGATCTACATCGTCTCAACCAACGTGATTGCCGGGATTGTGCCGAACATGGATCTGGCGAACTCCACCGCGCCGTTCGGTCTGGCTTTCGCCCAGATGTTTACCCCGGAAGTGGGCAAAGTGATCATGGGTCTGATGGTAATGTCCTGCTGCGGCTCACTGCTCGGCTGGCAGTTCACTATCGCCCAGGTGTTTAAATCTTCGGCGGACGAAGGTTACTTCCCGAAAATCTTCTCCCGCACCAGCCAGGCGGATGCGCCTGTCCAGGGGATGCTGACTATCGTGGTCATCCAGTCCGGGTTAGCGCTGATGACTATTAGCCCGTCGTTGAACAACCAGTTCAACGTGCTGGTTAACCTGGCGGTGGTGACCAACATTATTCCGTACATCCTGTCGATGGCGGCGCTGGTCATCATCCAGAAAGTGGCGAAGGTCGATCCGGGCAAAGCGAAAATCGCCAACGCCGTAGCGCTGATCGGGGCTATCTATAGCTTCTACGCGCTCTACTCTTCCGGCGAAGAGGCGATGCTGTACGGCTCTATCGTGACCTTCCTGGGCTGGACGCTGTATGGCCTGGTCTCCCCGCGCTTTGAACTGAAAAACAAACACGGTTGATCCCCGTCTCCGGGTCGCCGCTCAGGCGGCCCGGGCAGTTCAAACCATCAACGATAAGACACAAGTTATGAGCAATCCAGAGCGGGAAGTCACTGCAATTGCAGACATACGGGCAATCGTCGAACGGCATCAGGTCTGCCGGATAGCCCTTAATGACGATGCCTGGCCGTATGTTGTTCCGGTCAATTTTGGCTATGACTATCAGGACGGGCGCTGGGTGATTTATTTCCACGGCGCCAGAACCGGGAAAAAAATGCGGCTGCTGCGTAAAAACCCGGCGGTCAGCGTTGAAATCGACGGCGACCACGGGCTTATTACGGCGGACGACGCCTGTGATTACGGCTTCGCCTATACCAGCATTATGGCCACCGGGTATGCCTCGATACTGCAACGTCGTGAGGAGATGCGGCGCGGGCTGGATGCCATCATGCGCCAGTCAGCGCCGGGAAAAACCTTTCACTATCGGGAACAGATGATGAAGGCGGTCTGCGTTGTACGCATCGACTGCGAAACGTTAACCTGCCACCGTCACGCTCTCCCCGGTTAAAGGGCAAAAAAAAAGCAGGCGCCTTCTCAGGAGCCTACTTTTCTTCGTTCACGCCTTACGCGTTTTTCAGCACTTCGCTGACAATCTCAACCGCTTCTTTCTCAATCAGCTTACGATGTTCGTCGCCGAGGAAGCTTTCACAGTAGATTTTGTACGCATCTTCCGTACCAGACGGACGCGCCGCAAACCAGCCGTTGTCGGTCATCACCTTCAGGCCGCCGATAGACGCGCCGTTGCCCGGCGCCGCTGTCAGACGCGCGGTGATCGGATCGCCCGCCAGGGTGTTAGCGCTGACCATCTCCGGGGAGAGTTTAGACAGTGCGGCTTTCTGCGCGGACGTTGCCGGAGCCTGCAGACGGTTGTAGCTCGGCGCGCCGAAGCGAGCCGCCAGCTCATCGTAGTGCTGCTGCGGGTTCTTACCGGTAACCGCGGTGATTTCCGCCGCCAGCAGGCACATAATGATGCCGTCTTTGTCGGTAGACCACGGCGTACCGTCGAAACGCAGGAATGATGCGCCCGCGCTCTCTTCGCCGCCAAAGCCAAAGCTGCCGTCAAACAGGCCGTCGACGAACCACTTAAAGCCCACCGGCACTTCCACAAGCCGACGGCCCAGCGCGTTCACCACGCGGTCAATCATTGCCGACGACACCAGGGTTTTCCCTACGGCAACATCAGCGCCCCACTGCGGGCGATGCTGGAACAGGTAGTTGATCGCCACCGCCAGGTAGTGGTTCGGGTTCATCAGCCCGGCCGGGGTCACGATGCCATGGCGGTCGTAATCCGGGTCGTTGGCGAAGGCCAGAGAGAACTTGTCGCGCAGCTGCAACAGGCCCGCCATTGCGCACTCAGAGGAGCAGTCCATACGGATAGCGCCGTCTTTATCGAGGTGCATGAAGCGGAATGTTTGATCGACATGATCGTTAACAATGGTCAGATCGAGCTTGTAGTGCGTCGCGATACGCTTCCAGTATTCGATACCGGACCCGCCAAGCGGGTCGACGCCGAGCTTCAGACCCGCTTTCTGGATAGCCGCCATATCGACGATATCCACCAGTCCTTCGATGAACGGCTGAACCAGATCCAGCGCTTTAATGTGGCCGGAAGCCCATGCGGCATCCAGCGACATGCGCTTCACGCCGTTCAGGCCGTCGGCCAGCAGCGCGTTCGCGCGATCTTCCACCACTTTGGTGACGTTGGTGTCTGCCGGACCACCGTTTGGCGGATTGTATTTAATGCCGCCGTCATCCGGCGGGTTGTGCGACGGGGTGATGACGATGCCGTCAGCCTGAGCGCCGCCTTTTTTGTTGTGAACCAGGATAGCATGAGAGATAGCAGGCGTCGGGGTATAACCGTTCTGCTCCTGCACAATCACATCCACACCGTTGGCCGCCAGCACTTCCAGTACGGAAATGATCGCAGGCTCAGACAGCGCGTGAGTATCCTTACCCACAAAACACGGACCGGTGATGCCGTTTTTCGCACGCTCTTCCGCAATTGCCTGAGCAATCGCCAGAATGTGCGGTTCGTTAAAGCTATGACGAGCGGCGCTGCCACGGTGACCGGAGGTCCCGAATTTTACCGCGTGGTCCGCGTTGCCTGCTTGCGGCTTCAGCACGTAGTACTGAGACGTCAGCTGGGCGACGTTGATCAAATCACTCTGTTGTGCAGGTTGACCCGCACGGTTATGAGTTGCCATTGCCTGGTCCTTCTCATGCAAGGGTTAGATTGTGCCGCAAACCTTTTCAATTAATTCCGCAGGGAACTGCATTGATTGCATGATGTGTTCAATCATGCTGCATTTACGACCGGTGTTCGTGTTGGTGATCACCCAGTACGGGGTTTCTGGCACCTGTTTGGGTTTGGTCTGGTTACCGTTTTTCAGCAGCGTTTGCTCATCGGCCGCGAAATAGACGCGGGTACGGCCATGCAGAGACTCCGTCGCTTCAGCAAACGTTTTGCCATCCAGTGAGTAGAGTGTAGTCAGCACCAGCATAAAGCGGTTCACCGCTTTTTTCTGTTCGGCGTATTCATCAGAAAGCAGCAGCTCACGCATAGCGCGAACCTTATCTCTCGGCGTCGTCGCCGCTTTCACTGCCGCAACAGGCGCAGGTGCGGCAGCGGGGGACTCTTTAACGACGGTAGCGGCTGGCTGGGAGACGGCGGAAAATTTCAGCATGCGCCGTAAAATGTCGGATGCGCTCTCGCCAATGTGCAGGGTGTGGCTGGCAATATAGCGATAGAGCTCATCATCAACTTCGATCGTTTTCATCTTAATCCAGTACGATATCTTTTCTGAATACAAGTCGCTGGGATTATAAGGTCAAATCCCAACAGCGGATAGCGTCAAACCAGGGTGGCGGCAATTTCAGGAATACTTCCTGGTGTTGCAGCCGGGCGGCAGAATGTTCAACATAATACCCTAACCCGACAGAGCGAAAAAAAGAACTTTGCCATGAAATTGAATAGCCGAGCGCTAACTGCACAAAACCTGCACACTCATTCACCCATCGTCCTCGTCCACGGCCTGTTTGGCAGCCTGGATAACTTAGGCATCCTCGCCCGCTCTCTGGTCACCGACCACGACATCGTACAGGTGGACATGCGTAATCACGGCCTTTCGCCGCGCGTCCCCGAAATGACGTATGCGGCAATGGCCCAGGACCTGCTCGACACCCTGGACGCGCTACAGATTGAAAAAGCCACACTGGTTGGCCACTCCATGGGCGGTAAAGCGGTGATGGCTTTAACCGCCCTCGCCCCTGAGCGTATCGACAAACTGGTGGCTCTCGATATCGCGCCGGTGGATTACCAGGTGCGCCGTCACGATGAGATCTTTGCCGCCATCAACGCGGTCACCGACGCCGGAGCGACCTCTCGCCAGCAGGCCGCCGCCGTGATGCGCGAACACCTGCATGAAGAAGGCGTGATCCAGTTTCTGCTGAAATCCTTTATCGACGGCGAATGGCGTTTCAACGTGCCGGTACTGTGGGATCAGTATCCGCATATCGTCGGCTGGGAGCCTATTCGCCCGTGGGATAAGCCCGCGCTCTTTATTCCTGGCGGCAACTCGCCGTACGTGACGGAGGCCTACCGGCAGCCGCTGCTGGCGCAATTCCCGCAGGCGCGAGCCCACGTCATTGCCGGGGCCGGTCACTGGGTGCATGCGGAAAAACCGGACGCCGTTCTGCGCGCCATCCGCCGTTATCTGGCTGAGTGATTAAAAACCGAGCGACCGCGCGCCATAATGCCCGTCGGCGTTGGCGCGCCGGACTCCGTGATGTATGATTGCGCGCTATCTACGCCGGAGGGTATTCCGGCGGCTTGTTTCCCCGAAGTCACTCTGAATCATGGCAAAAGAACAAACGGACCGTACGACATTAGATTTGTTCGCAAATGAGCGTCGCCCGGGAAGACCCAAAACCAGTCCGCTCTCGCGCGATGAACAGTTGCGCATTAACAAGCGCAATCAGCTAAAACGCGATAAGGTCCGCGGCCTGAAACGTGTCGAGCTGAAGCTGAACAGCGACGCTGTCGATGCGCTCAATGAGCTGGCCGACGCCCGAAATATGAGCCGCAGCGAACTGATTGAAGAGATGCTGATGCAGCAACTGGCTACCCTGCGCGGCCAGGGGATTGTCTGAAAATCCGCAAAAATAACATTTTCATGTAGCAGAGAGTGCAGTACGGCGCGATAGCGGTTTTCGCGCACCGCTGCTCCTGCTATTATTGCCCTTATCTGTGGGCATCATGCCACCACCATTTCAAGACGTTTCAAGAGGTTATTTTACTCATGGCAATCGTAGGCATTTTTTTTGGCAGCGATACCGGCAACACCGAAAATATCGCAAAAATGATTCAGAAGCAGCTGGGTAAAGATGTTGCTGAGGTGCATGACATTGCCAAAAGCAGCAAAGAAGACCTCGAAGGTTTCGACATTCTGCTGCTGGGTATCCCAACCTGGTACTACGGCGAAGCGCAGTGCGACTGGGACGACTTCTTCCCGACGCTTGAAGATATCGACTTCAACGGCAAGCTGGTTGCCCTGTTTGGCTGTGGCGATCAGGAAGACTACGCTGAATACTTCTGCGACGCGCTGGGCACCATTCGCGACATCATTGAGCCGCGCGGCGCCGCAATCGTTGGCCACTGGCCGACGGCAGGCTACCACTTCGAAGCCTCTAAAGGCCTTGCCGATGACGATCACTTCGTCGGTCTGGCGATTGATGAAGACCGCCAGCCGGAACTGACCGCAGAGCGCGTTGAAAAATGGGTTAAGCAGATTGCAGAAGAGCTGCATCTGGAAGCGATTAAGAATGCCTGATCTTATAGCGGCACAACGATTAAGTTGTGCCGCATTAATAGATAAAAGCAATCAAAATAATCGCTACAATTTTTTAACTTTCCAGCGTAGATCTGTACAATAACCGTTGATTTGACGAGGACAGATGTTTCGCTTTGCAGATGATGCCTCGTTTTTAAAAGCAGACTTTGCTCAGGAGTTGTGGTTTTCATTTAGACATGGCAGTTCTATAATGAGACGCATTATCCTGATTACACTCTTATGTGATACTTCCCCGAGGGAAGCCTTTAGCAACAGGACAGATTCCGCATGACTGACAACAATACCGCATTAAAGAAGGCCGGCCTGAAAGTCACGCTTCCTCGCTTGAAAATTCTGGAAGTGCTGCAAGAGCCGGATAACCACCATGTCAGTGCGGAAGACTTATATAAACGCCTTATTGATATGGGCGAAGAAATTGGTCTGGCAACGGTTTACCGCGTGCTGAACCAGTTTGACGACGCCGGCATCGTGACCCGTCATAATTTTGAAGGCGGTAAATCCGTTTTTGAACTGACGCAGCAGCATCACCACGATCACCTGATCTGCCTCGACTGCGGCAAAGTGATCGAATTTAGCGATGAGTCTATCGAAGCGCGTCAGCGTGAAATTGCCGCAAAACACGGCATCCGCCTGACCAACCACAGCCTGTACCTGTACGGTCACTGCGCTGAAGGCGACTGCCGTGAAAACGAGCACGCACACGACGGCGTCGAAAAATAATCTTCCGCTGATCAAAAAAGCCAACCTGACGGTTGGCTTTTTTACTGGCATCAACAGAAGATAAAACATTATTGCGTTGTATTGTTGCTGCGAATTTCCTTCCAGATTTTATCGCAACGCGCTTTAACCGCCTGATCATTGCCCGTACGCGTAGCCTGAAGGCAGTTCTGATAATCCAGCACGCGCACGCTCTCCTGATTCGCGAACTGCTCGTGCTGTTTCTCCTGCTTCATGACATTCAGCACGCTCTGGCAGGCCTGGATTTTGTCAGGGTTGCCTTCCGCGGTATTAATACAGGCGCTGTAGGCGTCCTTCAGTTTTGAATCTTCCTTTGGCGCAGGCGGCTGTGCGCAGGCGACCAACCCGGATGCCATGATGGCGACCAGCATTACTTTCTTCATAGTGCGACCTCAATGTTATGCAGCGGGATAACCCCGCCGCGTCTGGCATCAGAAAATGGTGAACGGTGCGATAACCATGAACTTCACGTCACGTTCATCCTGGAAGATGTTGCCGTAACCGCCGCTCCAGCTCGGGATATCGGAGTGGTTGTCGTATTGAGTGAAATGCAGCTTGAACAGCGTTCCTTTCGCGCGGCCTTCCTGAACGGTGTACAGAGCGTCCAGGCTGTAGGACGATTCGGTCAGGCGATAGTTCGGGTCGTAGTAAGCGTCTGGCGTCGCCATTTTGCCCGCCTTCGCATCCCATGCGTAGACGTAGGATGCGCCCACGGCCCAACCCGGCATGTCCCAGTTTTTCAGGTCATACATCGCGCCGAAGAACACCGCTTTTTCACCGTTGGCGTTGAAGTCTGAGCGGTTATCCCACCAGATATCCAGTCGACCGTTTGAGGACGCGTAGGTCGGCGTCATACGCTGCAGGAAGTAGCCCTGCTGCCCCTCAGCCTTAACCCAGGTCCCTTCCAGTCGCAGGTCGACAACATCAGCCACTTTGTAGCCGAAGGTCAGCGCCTGCAGCCATGCGGTGCCGTCATAAATATCGTTGATACCGCCGTTACTGACTTTGTCGCGGGTGCCGTAGAACTGATAGCTGGTGGTCAGCGGCGTGCCAGCAATATCGAATTTATAGCTGGCTTTGGTAAAGTACTGATCGATGTAGCCCTGAGCCTGACCGAAGGCGGCTTCCAGCACAAAGTTATTTTTGAAATCATACTTCCCGCCAATCGAGTGCAGATAATCGACCTTGGTCTTCTTATCGTTCTGATAGAAGCCATCCATTTCGATATGCCACGGCGCTTTATACTGGTTGGTCCACATATAGGAGAAGCTCAACGCCCCGTTATCGCCGTAGTCAAAGTTGGCCCCGGCTTCGGCGCCCTGATAGGTACCTGGCATAAAGCTCCAGTGCGGCGCTAACAGCGTTTGTCCGGTCGGCTGGATATAACCCGCGCGAGCCCAGGTTGGGCCGTACTTAAATTTCGCCGCCGCTTTATACAGGCTGATCCCGCTCTTATCGCCGGAGTAATCTTCGTCGTACGCTTTATTGCTGGAGGAGAAGGCAATTTCGTTCGGGTGTCCGCTTTCGGCAGACTCCGCCATTTCAATGGCGGTGAACGCGGCAATATCAATACCGAACATGTCAGCGGCATAACCGGACTGGAAATCGAGGTTGGCGTTCCAGGTGGAATGCGAAAGGTTGGTTTTGTACTGATCCCCGTCGGTGACATCTTTACGGTCACGTTCACGCTGCCAGTAATAGATACCGCCCGTTAAACTTGAATCATCGATAAATCCTGCCGCGCTGGCCTGCGGAACTGCAATCCAACCCGACATCGCGGTGACGCCGGCAATAGCCAGCGCCAGCGTACTACGTTTGCCACTGAACGTACGCATGTGTATATCCTCTTTGACTTTTAAAAAACGCTGGATGCAAAAGGGCAAACAGCGATTAAAAATAAAAAACTGACAAATAAAAGCAGCGAATCAATAACCTTCCGAATGCTACTGTGAACAGACTATTTTTCGCGACGCGAATTATCAATCCTTTTTCCGCACAAAAACGCAAGAGTATGACAAGGCGCACATATTTGATTTCGTTTTGTTACAAACATCAATGAAAGAGGATGGCGTCACAAACCACAGCCTGCAACGGTTAGAGAGGAAAATAAAACTCTGCAAATGTAACAGTCGACAGAAAGGTCAGGTAATACGATGAGGGTATTATTTCGCTACGCGAAAATGTCATAAAAAAAGCGCTGCCGAAGCAGCGCCTGTATTCTCATGCTACGGCGCGTTACTCGCCGATTTTCGCCCAGGTGTCACGCAGGCCGACGGTGCGGTTAAACACCAGCTTCTCTGCGGTCGCGTAGCGGCTGTCGAGGCAGAAATAACCCTCACGCTCAAACTGGTACGCTTTACCCGCTTCAGCCGCGTTCAGCGAAGGCTCAGCGTAGCCCTGGCGGATAACCAGCGACTCCGGGTTGATGGTCGCCAGGAAATCCTCCGCCGCCCCCGGGTTTGGAACGCTGAACAGGCGATCGTAAAGACGGATTTCAATCGGCAGCGCGTGCGCGGCGCTCACCCAGTGAATAACGCCTTTCACCTTGCGGCCATCCGCCGGGTCTTTGCTCAGGGTATCCGCATCGTAGCTGCAGAAAATGGTGGTAATGTTGCCCGCCGCATCTTTCTCAACGCGCTCGGCCTTAATCACGTACGCATTACGCAGACGAACTTCTTTACCCAGCACCAGACGTTTGTACTGTTTGTTGGCTTCTTCGCGGAAATCCGCACGATCGATCCAGATCTCGCCACTGAACGGCACATCACGGCTGCCCATTTCCGGTTTGTTCGGATGGTTCGGCATCGCCACCCGCTCACTTTCGCCCTGCGGGTAGTTTTCGATAACCAGCTTAACCGGGTCGATAACGGCCATTGCGCGCGGCGCGTTGTCGTTAAGGTCTTCACGAATGCAGGACTCCAGCGACGCCATCTCAATGGTGTTGTCCTGTTTTGTCACGCCGATACGTTTGCAGAACTCACGAATCGCGGCGGCGGTATAGCCGCGGCGACGCAGACCGGAAATGGTCGGCATGCGCGGGTCGTCCCAACCTTCAACATGCTTGTCCGTAACCAACTGGTTCAGCTTACGCTTGGACATCACGGTGTATTCCAGATTCAGGCGCGAGAATTCGTACTGGCGCGGGTGAACCGGGATGGTGATGTTGTCCAGCACCCAGTCGTACAGACGACGGTTATCCTGGAATTCCAGCGTACACAGCGAGTGGGTGATACCTTCCAGCGCATCGCTGATGCAGTGGGTGAAATCGTACATCGGGTAGATGCACCACTTGTTGCCGGTCTGGTGGTGTTCCGCAAATTTAATACGGTACAGCACCGGGTCGCGCATCACGATAAACGGTGAAGCCATATCGATTTTCGCACGCAGACAGGCTTTACCTTCTTCAAAATCCCCTGCGCGCATTTTTTCGAACAGCGCGAGGTTCTCTTCCACGCTGCGATCGCGGTATGGGCTGTTTTTGCCAGGCGCTGTCAGCGTACCGCGGTATTCGCGGATTTCGTCCGCAGACAGTTCGTCAACATAGGCCAGACCTTTGTTGATGAGCTCGACGGCGTACTGATACAGCTTGTCAAAATAGTCAGACGAATAGCAAATATCCCCTGCCCACTGGAAACCTAACCACTGTACGTCGTGTTTAATCGACTCTACGTACTCGATGTCTTCTTTTGCCGGATTGGTGTCATCGAAACGCAGGTTGCACTGGCCCTGGTAATCCTGTGCGATACCAAAGTTCAGGCAGATAGATTTCGCGTGGCCGATGTGCAGATAACCGTTCGGCTCAGGCGGAAAACGCGTATGGACTGTGGTGTGCTTACCACTGGCCAGATCTTCATCGATTATCTGACGAATAAAGTTACTCGGGCGGGCTTCTGCCTCACTCATCGTGCATTCCTCAAGGCGTAAACAACGTATAACGCAACATGATCTTATAAGCCGGACCGACTGACAACCCTTAGTTACGCAAAATAACTACTGAAAGAAAATAATGAGGGCATTCGCTATAAAAAAAAGCGGCGGAGGATATCCCCCGCCGCTTAAGGCTTAACGCTTACTCAGGAGCACTTACTTGCCTTTAATCTCATAGAGCGGTGTAACACCGGCAACCACGTGACCCTGCGCCTTAATCACCAGGCCGCTGAAGTCATCGATGTTGCTGCACACAACCGGGCTAATCATGGAGCGCGCGTTCGCGTTCAGGAAGTCCAGATCCATTTCCAGAACCGGCTGACCTGCCGCCACTTCCGCACCCTCTTCCACCAGACGTTTGAAGCCCTCGCCGTTCAGCGCAACGGTATCGATACCCATGTGGACAACGATTTCCGCGCCTTTCTCGGTTTCCAGACAGAACGCGTGGTTGGTGTTGAAGATTTTAACGATGGTGCCAGCTGCCGGAGACACAACGGTTTTCTCCGTTGGTTTCACCGCAATACCGTCACCAACCGCTTTGCTGGCGAACGCTTCATCAGGAACCTGCTCCAGCGCCACCACATCCCCCGTTACCGGAGAAACCAACGCGGCGATGGTTACTGCGTTCGGTACCGCCTGCGGTTTTACTGCGGCCTGAGCTGGAGCCGCAGCCGGAGCGGCTTCTGCGGCAGCGACATGCCCGGTGGTTTTCATTGCGTTAGCAATTTTCTCAGCAACGAAGCCGACGATAATCTGCACGCTGGTTTTGTTCAGGCGGATAACACCTGACGCGCCCAGACGTTTTGCCAGCGCTTCGTTAACCAAAGAGGAGTCTTTCACGTTCAGACGCAGACGGGTGATGCACGCATCGATACCGGTCAGGTTGTCAGAACCGCCAACTGCCGCGATGTACTGACGAGCCAGACCAGAAACGTCCTGCTCTTTCGCGCCGCTCACGTTCATGTCCTGACCATCCGCTTCGCTGCCGTCAACTGCCAGCTCGCGACCCGGGGTCATCAGGTTGAATTTGGTGATAGTGAAACGGAACACCACGTAGTAGATAACGAAGAACACCAGACCCTGAAGGATCAGCATGTACCAGTGGGTTGCCAGCGGGTTACGCGAAGACAGCACCATATCCACCAGACCGGCGCTGAAGCCGAAGCCCGCAATCCAGTGCATGCTTGCCGCGATGAATACGGAGATACCCGTCAGCACGGCGTGGATCACGTACAGTACCGGCGCCACGAACATGAAGGAGAATTCCAGCGGCTCGGTGATACCGGTGAAGAAGGCTGCAAAGGCGCCCGCCATCATGATACCCAGCACTTTCGCTTTGTTTTCCGGACGCGCGCAGTGGTAAATCGCCAGCGCCGCACCCGGCAGACCGAACATCATGATCGGGAAGAAGCCCGCCTGATAACGACCGGTGATACCCACAACCGCTTTGCCCGCTTCGATAGACTGCGCGCCGCCGAGGAAGTTAGGAATATCGTTAATGCCAGCGACGTCGAACCAGAACACGGAGTTCAGCGCGTGGTGCAGACCGACCGGAATCAGCAGACGGTTGAAGAACGCGTATACGCCCGCACCGATAGAACCCAGTTTCTGGATGTGTTCGCCGAAGTTCACCAGACCGTCGAAAATCACCGGCCAGATGTACATCATAATGAAGGCGACCACGATCATCACAAACGAGGTGAGAATCGGCACCAGACGACGTCCGCTGAAGAACGACAGCGCCTTCGGCAGCTCAACGCTGCTAAAGCGGTTGTACAGTTCCGCAGAGATAATACCGACGAGGATACCCACGAACTGGTTACTGATCTTACCGAATGCCGCCGGAACTTGATCCGCCGGGATTTTTTGGATCATCGCCACCGCTGCTGGCGAGCAGAGAGTGGTTAATACCAGGAAACCCACAAAACCGGTCAGCGCAGCTGCACCGTCTTTATCTTTGGACATACCATAAGCAACACCAATCGCGAACAACACGGACATGTTGTCGATAATGGCGGAGCCTGATTTGATGAAGAACGCCGCCAGCGCGCTGGAGTTACCCCAGCCGTTGGGGTCGATCCAGTAGCCGACACCCATCAGGATGGCTGCGGCAGGCAGCGTGGCCACTGGCACCATAAGGGCGCGGCCGACTTTTTGTAAATAACCTAGAACACTCACTTTATTCCCCCTTGAGACCCCGTAAAGGCTCATTCAAAGCCGTTTTTTTATAGTGTAACTAACCTTGAAAGCGTGGCGATTTTTCACCTGCCTTCAGAGTGTGTGAAAAATTAATTCGTCTCGCAAATTAAAAGCGTATTTTTTGTGATTTTTATCACCAAATATCGTAATCCCCTCCTCCTTACACTGGCTAACAGGGAAAACTTATTTTATCATTCAAAAAATCAAGACGGATTGCCCCGCTCAATTGATAAATCCAGGTTACGCTTATCTGAGTTAAGGCGCCAATCCGCCAACATTTATTTTAAACTACTGAGGTGAACAATGAGACTGATTCCCCTGGCGACAGCAGAACAAGTGGGCAAATGGGCTGCCCGTCATATCGTTAACCGCATCAACGCGTTTAAACCGACAGCGGATCGTCCGTTTGTACTGGGTCTGCCGACAGGTGGCACGCCGCTCACCGCGTATAAAGCGCTGGTTGAGATGCACAAAGCAGGCCAGGTTAGCTTTAAACACGTGGTAACGTTCAACATGGACGAGTATGTCGGCCTGCCGAAAGAGCATCCGGAAAGCTACCACAGCTTCATGCACCGCAACTTCTTTGACCACGTGGATATCCCGGCAGAAAACATTAATTTGCTGAATGGTAATGCCCCGGATATCGACGCAGAATGCCGCCAGTATGAAGAGAAAATTCGCTCCTACGGTAAAATCAACCTGTTCATGGGCGGCGTGGGTAACGACGGGCACATCGCGTTCAATGAACCGGCCTCCTCTCTCTCTTCCCGTACCCGTATTAAAACCCTGACCCATGACACCCGTGTGGCAAACTCCCGCTTCTTCGACGGCGACGTCAACCAGGTGCCTAAATATGCGCTGACCGTCGGCGTGGGTACCCTGCTGGATGCCGAAGAGGTTATGATTCTGGTTCTGGGCCATCAGAAAGCGCTGGCGCTTCAGGCTGCCGTTGAAGGTAATGTAAACCATATGTGGACCATCAGTTGCCTGCAGTTGCACCCGAAAGCGGTGATGGTGTGCGACGAGCCGTCCACCATGGAACTGAAAGTGAAAACGCTGAAGTACTTCAACGAATTAGAAGCAGAAAACATTAAAGGTCTGTAATTGAATACCCGTCCTTTACGCAGGGACGGGGCGCATTTTGAAACCGGGGGTCGTAATGTATGCTTTAACCCATGGCCGGATTTACACCGGTCACGAAATTCTGGATGACCATGCGATTGTTGTCGCCAATGGCCTGATTGAACGTATTTGCCCACTGGCTGATTTACCGTCCGGGGTCGAGCAACGCTCGCTGAATGGCGCCATTCTGTCCCCCGGTTTTATTGACGTACAGTTGAACGGCTGCGGCGGCGTGCAGTTTAACGATACCGCCGACGCCGTGACCGTTGAAACGCTGGAAATCATGCAAAAAGCCAACGAGAAATCGGGCTGCACCAGCTATCTGCCGACGCTGATTACCGCCAGCGACGAGCTAATGATGCAGGGCGTCCGCGTGATGCGCGAATACCTGGCCAAATACCCGAACCAGGCGCTGGGTCTGCACCTGGAAGGCCCGTGGCTGAACATCGTAAAGAAAGGCACGCACAACCCGAACTATGTGCGTAAGCCTGACGACACGCTGGTCAATTTCCTCTGTGACAACGCCGACGTTATCACGAAGGTCACTCTGGCCCCTGAAATGGTGGCGCCGGACGTCATTACCCGTCTGGCGAATGCCGGTATTGTGGTCTCCGCCGGGCACTCCAACGCCACGCTGAAAGAGGCCAAAATCGGCTTCCGCGCCGGAATTACCTTCGCCACCCACCTTTATAACGCCATGCCGTATATTACGGGCCGCGAGCCGGGTCTTGCGGGCGCGATTTTCGACGAGCCGGACGTTTACTGCGGTATCATTGCCGATGGTCTGCACGTTGACTTCGCCAATATCCGTAACGCGAAACGTCTGAAAGGCGACAAGCTGTGCCTGGTGACTGATGCCACCGCGCCGGCAGGGGCTAACATCGAACAGTTCATTTTTGCTGGTAAAACAATATACTACCGGGATGGACTGTGTGTGGATGAAAACGGCACCCTCAGCGGCTCAGCATTGACCATGATCGAGGGCGTACGTAACCTGGTGGAACACTGCGGCATCGCGCTGGACGAAGTGCTGCGTATGGCAACGCTGTACCCAGCCCGCGCTATCGGCGTGAGCAAGCAGTTGGGCAGCCTTGCACCGGGAATGGTTGCTAACCTGACCGCATTCACCCGCGATTATAAAATCACTAAGACCATCGTTAATGGTAACGAGGTCGTTGACTTGAGTAAGTGAAAGTATGACATCAGGCGGACAAGCTCAAATTGGTAATGTTGACCTCGTAAAACAACTTAACAGCGCGGCCGTTTACCGCCTGATTGACCAGCATGGACCAATCTCGCGGATTCAGATTGCCGAGCATAGCCAACTTGCGCCCGCCAGCGTGACTAAAATCACGCGTCAGCTGATTGAACGCGGCCTGATCAAAGAAGTCGATCAGCAGGCCTCCACCGGGGGCCGCCGCGCTATCTCTATTGTCACTGAAACCCGCAATTTCCACGCCATCGGCGTCCGCCTTGGTCGTCATGACACCACGCTCACGCTCTACGATCTGAGCAGCAAAGTGGTGGCGGAAGAACACTACCCGCTGCCGGAACGCACCCAGGAAACCCTGGAGCATGCGCTGCTTTCCACTATCGCCACCTTTATAGAGCACAGCCAGCGGAAGATCCGCGAGCTGATCGCTATCTCGGTGATCCTGCCTGGGCTGGTCGATCCCGAAAGTGGGGTGATCCGCTATATGCCGCATATCCAGGTTGAGAACTGGGGGCTGGTGGAGGCGCTGGAAAAACGCTTTAACGTGACCTGCTTCGTCGGCCACGACATCCGCAGCCTGGCGCTCGCCGAGCACTACTTTGGTGCGTCGCAGGACTGCGAAGACTCTATTCTGGTGCGCGTACACCGCGGTACCGGCGCCGGGATCATCTCAAACGGCCGCATCTTCATCGGGCGCAACGGCAACGTGGGCGAAATCGGCCATATCCAGGTCGATCCGCTCGGCGAGCGCTGCCACTGCGGCAACTTCGGCTGTCTGGAAACCGTCGCCGCCAACGCCGCGATTGAACAGCGCGTGCGCCATCTGCTGGAGCAAGGCTACCAGAGCCGCGTGACGCTGGATGACTGCAACATCAAATCCATCTGTAAAGCCGCCAACAAAGGCGATGCGCTCGCCAGCGAAGTCATCGAGCAGGTCGGCCGTCACCTGGGCAAAACCATCGCCATCGCCATCAACCTGTTCAACCCGCAGAAGGTGGTGATCGCCGGTGAAATCACCGAAGCGGAAAAAGTGCTGCTACCGGCCATTGAGGGCTGTATCAACACCCAGGCGCTGAAGGCGTTTCGCCAGAATCTGCCCGTCGTGCGCTCTGAGCTGGATCACCGTTCCGCCATCGGCGCCTTTGCCCTGGTGAAACGCGCTATGCTCAACGGAATGCTTCTGCAACGTTTGCTGGAAAGCTAATGGCGTTTTATAGTGACGCCTTCTTTTTTTGACGTCGGGTAGTCCATGACCATTAAGAATGTAATTTGTGATATTGACGGCGTGCTGATGCACGACAACATTGCCGTGCCGGGCGCAGCAGAGTTTCTTAACCGCGTTATGGAAAAAGGGATGCCGCTGGTGCTGCTGACCAACTACCCTTCCCAGACCGGACAAGACCTGGCAAACCGCTTCGCAACCGCCGGTGTTAATGTCCCGGATAGCGTTTTCTATACCTCCGCCATGGCGACGGCCGACTTCCTGAAACGCCAGGAAGGAAAAAAAGCCTATGTGGTCGGCGAAGGCGCGCTCATCCACGAACTCTATAAAGCCGGGTTCACCATCACCGACGTCAACCCGGATTTCGTCATTGTCGGCGAAACCCGCTCCTATAACTGGGAAATGATGCATAAGGCGGCCTTCTTTGTCGCCAACGGCGCGCGCTTTATCGCCACCAACCCGGATACCCACGGCCGCGGTTTTTACCCTGCCTGCGGCGCGCTGTGCGCCGGTATCGAAAAAATCTCCGGGCGCAAACCGTTCTATGTCGGCAAACCGAGCCCGTGGATCATCCGCGCCGCGCTGAATAAAATGCAGGCCCACTCTGAGCAGACGGTGATTGTGGGCGACAACCTGCGTACCGATATTCTCGCGGGCTTTCAGGCCGGGCTGGAAACCATCCTGGTGCTGTCGGGCGTATCGACGGTCGACGACATCGACAGCGTACCGTTCAGACCGTCGTGGATTTACCCGTCGGTTGCGGAAATCGACGTTATCTGAATAGCGCCACGTCCCCGGACGTGGTTTTTGCTTTCTGGAACACGAAAAAAGAAAGCCCTCTAATAAAATCGCCACTTTGTTGAATAATCGCTAATGACAGCGGCAATAACATACGTGATTTTCAGAATTCACTAATCTCTATTGCACTTTTTACTTTTTCGCCGGTAAATCTATTGCGTAGTCCGGTGGTTTGCGGCATTTTTTATCTCATGCAACGACACAACAACACGCAACAGGTTTAACGGAGATTTCTCTATGTGTTCTATTTTCGGTGTTCTGGATATTAAAACTGACGTGGTTGAGCTGCGTAAAAAAGCGCTCGAACTCTCCCGCCTGATGCGCCATCGCGGCCCGGACTGGTCCGGCATTTACGCCAGCGATAACGCTATCCTCGCGCACGAGCGTCTGTCGATTGTCGATGTCAACGCGGGCGCCCAGCCGCTGTACAACGAGAAGAAAACTCACGCGCTGGCGGTCAACGGTGAAATCTACAACCATCAGGCGCTGCGCGTGGAATACGGCGATCGCTACACCTTCCAGACCGGTTCAGACTGCGAAGTGATCCTCGCCCTGTACCAGGAAAAAGGCCCGGCGTTCCTTGATGATCTGCAGGGCATGTTCGCCTTCGCCCTGTATGACAGCGAGCAAGACGCTTACCTGATTGGCCGCGACCACATCGGCATCATCCCGCTGTATATGGGCCACGACGAACACGGCAACTTCTACGTTGCCTCCGAAATGAAAGCGCTGGTGCCGGTGTGTCGCACCATCAAAGAGTTCCCGGCGGGCAGCTACCTGTGGAGCAAAGACGGCGAGATTCGTCAGTACTACCAGCGTGACTGGTTCGAGTATGACGCCGTCAAAGACAATGCGACCGACAAAGCCACATTGCGTCAGGCGCTGGAAGACTCAGTGAAAAGCCATCTGATGTCCGATGTCCCCTACGGCGTACTGCTCTCCGGCGGTCTGGACTCTTCCGTTATCTCCGCCATTACCAAAAAGTACGCCGCCCGTCGCGTGGAAGATCAGGAGCGCTCAGAAGCCTGGTGGCCGCAGTTGCACTCCTTTGCCGTCGGTCTGGTCGGTTCTCCGGATCTCAAAGCCGCGCAGGAGGTGGCCAACCATCTGGGTACTGTGCACCATGAAATTCACTTCACCGTACAGGAAGGTCTGGACGCGATCCGCGACGTGATTTATCACATTGAAACCTACGACGTCACCACCATCCGCGCCTCTACGCCGATGTACCTGATGTCACGTAAGATCAAAGCAATGGGCATCAAAATGGTGCTGTCCGGTGAAGGTTCCGACGAAGTGTTCGGCGGCTACCTCTATTTCCATAAAGCGCCAGATGCAAAAGAACTGCACGAAGAAACCGTTCGCAAGCTGCAGGCGCTGCATATGTTTGACTGCGCCCGCGCCAACAAAGCGATGTCCGCCTGGGGCGTCGAAGCGCGCGTACCGTTCCTCGACAAGAAATTCCTCGATGTGGCGATGCGCATTAACCCGCAGGACAAAATGTGCGGCAACGGCAAAATGGAAAAACATATCCTGCGCGAATGTTTTGAATCTTACCTGCCGGCAAGCGTGGCCTGGCGCCAGAAAGAACAGTTCTCTGATGGCGTAGGCTACAGTTGGATCGATACCTTAAAAGAGGTGGCGGCGAAGCAGATTACCGATCAGCAACTGGAGACCGCGCGCTTCCGCTTCCCGTACAACACGCCGTCGTCGAAAGAAGCGTACCTGTATCGCGAAATTTTCGAAGAATTGTTCCCGGTACCGAGCGCGGCGGAATGTGTGCCTGGCGGTCCGTCGGTCGCCTGTTCATCCGCTAAGGCCATTGAATGGGACGAAGCCTTCAAAACCATGAACGATCCCTCCGGTCGCGCGGTCGGCGTTCATCAGTCAGCCTACAAATAACAGTACGGACCCTACGGGGTCCGTTGTTTTTCCCCGCCTAAAATACGATAAATAATCAATAAACGCCGATTATTCGGCCATGCTGTTCGCAACCTAACCAAACAGTCGCATTCCGGTCATTTTCGATGAAAAAGGGGTTGACGCTGCAAGGGTCTATACGCATAATGCGCCCCGCAACGCCGATAAGGTAACGCGAAAAAAGATGGCTACGTAGCTCAGTTGGTTAGAGCACATCACTCATAATGATGGGGTCACAGGTTCGAATCCCGTCGTAGCCACCATCTTTTTGCGGGAGTGGCGAAATTGGTAGACGCACCAGATTTAGGTTCTGGCGCCGCAAGGTGTGCGAGTTCAAGTCTCGCCTCCCGCACCATTCCCAGGTAAGCGTTGCACGGATGGGGTATCGCCAAGCGGTAAGGCACCGGTTTTTGATACCGGCATTCCCTGGTTCGAATCCAGGTACCCCAGCCATCTTTTCATCGATAAACTGACGTGCCTGTTGTTGGGGTATCGCCAAGCGGTAAGGCACCGGTTTTTGATACCGGCATTCCCTGGTTCGAATCCAGGTACCCCAGCCAGTCGATGTGAAAAGAAATAAAATTTGGCTACGTAGCTCAGTTGGTTAGAGCACATCACTCATAATGATGGGGTCACAGGTTCGAATCCCGTCGTAGCCACCAAATAAAATTGGGGTATCGCCAAGCGGTAAGGCACCGGATTCTGATTCCGGCATTCCGAGGTTCGAATCCTCGTACCCCAGCCAATTTTAGAAAGACGTCTCACGACGCGCCCGTTGGGGTATCGCCAAGCGGTAAGGCACCGGATTCTGATTCCGGCATCCCGAGGTTCGAATCCTCGTACCCCAGCCACTAAACAAACAAAAAAGCTCGCTACGGCGAGCTTTTTTGTTTGTTTATCCGGTGATAATGTCATCATACAACGCCTGATTTGCAAGGATGTCATGATGGAATACCAAACCTCCGCACTATGGTTTTATAAACCCCTTCCCTTGCTGGCGGTCGTCCTCAGCTTCGCATTGTCATTCATCGGCTTTTCCGCCGGGCTTGGCTATATGCTGCTGATAGGGTTATTTTGGCCAGTACTGATTGCCCTGTATCTGCATCGCCAAAAAGAGAGCATGAAGGTCTGGTCGCCACAGGAGAATAGCGAGTGGCTTGTCTACGTTAACGCGATTCCGGTGCGGGAACAGCGGAGCTTGCTAACCAACCCCGGCTTTTCCTCACCGGCCAAAGCCCGGCGTTTTTTTCTGACAGGCTTTCTGCTGAAACTTATCCTCCAGGCCGGTTGTGTGGTGCTGGCGGTCTGGCAATTTATCGCAGCGCCGCTGGATCTCTATTCCGTCGCCGGAAGCCTTGTTCTGCTTATCCCACTGGCGGCAGCAATATTACGCACCGGCCAACGGCTATTTGCGCTCAACGAACTGCAGTTTGCCGGGATACCACACCCTGACGGGCAAATCTGGCACCAGGCGCAGTTCGTCCGCTCAGGTGAAACGCTGCCCGCGCTGAAGTCTCTGCTTTCCCTGATTTAGCCTACAGCCCTAACGCATATTTCAGCGCCTGGCGCTTCAACGCCCCGGCGCGACCTGCCGCCATCAGCCCGATATTACGCAGCACGCGTACCGGCGCGAGATCGTTGCTGAACCCGGCGTAGAACAGATCCATACCCGACTGCATCAGGTAGTTATCGGCCATACGGCGCATCTGGTAACGCTTAAGCACCGGCAGGCTACCCCATGCTTCCCCATGACTGCGTGCGCGCGTCAGTACGTCCAGCAGCGCCTCAACATCGCGATAACCCAGGTTGACGCCCTGCCCCGCCAGCGGATGAATCGTGTGTGCCGCATCGCCAACCAGCGCCAGGCCAGGCTGTACGTAACGCAGCGCGTGGCGACGCGTGAGCGGAAAGGCGCCTGCAGCCAGCGGCGTAACGCGACCAAGCCGCGGTGGAAACGCCCGGGCCACCTCTTCTTCAAGCTGCGGGAGCGGCAGCGACTGGAGCTTACGAATGCGCGCTGGCGCGTCATACCACACCAGCGACGCCCAGTCGTCGAACAG
>NZ_JAFAGS010000105.1 GCF_019237635.1 Pluralibacter sp. | reverse complement strand
TCGGTGAAATCATCGGGGGTTCCCAGCGTGAAGAGCGTCTTGATGTACTGGATGCCCGTCTTGCGGAAATGGGGCTGAATAAAGAAGACTACGCCTGGTATCGCGATCTGCGCCGCTACGGTACCGTACCGCACGCGGGTTTCGGCCTCGGTTTCGAGCGTCTGATTGCCTATGTTACCGGCGTACAGAACGTTCGCGATGTGATCCCGTTCCCACGCACCCCGCGCAACGCCAGCTTCTGATTTCGCCGGCGACGTATACAGAGAAGCCAACCTGCGGGTTGGCTTTTTTACATTTTTGTCAGATTTTGTGAATTAATTTCTACGAATTTAAACGTCAACCGCTATCCCCCGCCCAAATGTTACACCCTGTTTCCCGACACAGTTATGAACAAAAAACAACCAAAAATGTGATTGCACTTAAGTAACACATGTCCTAATAGCATAACTTTCGAGCTATCGCGTAGCTTTCCAGACGTCTAAACCGCGTCATCAGAAATACTTCAGGCGATTTGATATTCGCGTAATAAATGAACTCATAAAAATTAAATATAATTACTTCATATAGATACATGCAAAGTAGCTTACTTTTACAGCAACGCGACAGGAACTTTGAGATCGTTCACAAAGTTCCATAAAATACACAATTTATTACACATTATTTCTTTTAGTTACTCTTTCAAGATATTTGTAGCACTTTCAGGCTAGCGAAACGGTGATTTGAATGGAAATATGCCTGTCAGACACAGAAAGACACCAAACTCTCATCAATAGTTCCGTAAATTTTTATTGACGAAAATTATTGACGGCAGTGGCAGGTGTCCATAAAAAACCTAATGAGGGTAATAAATAATGATGAAGCGCAATATCCTGGCAGTGGTTATCCCTGCCCTGCTGGTAGCTGGTGCGGCTAACGCAGCAGAAATCTATAACAAGAACGGCAACAAGCTGGACTTCTACGGTAAAATTAACGGCGAGCGTGATTTTGTTACCACCGGTGACAACGGTAATAACAACAGCAAAGACGGTACTTACGCGCAGATCGGTTTCAAAGGCGAAACTCAGATCAATGACATGCTGGTGGGTTACGGCCAGTGGGAATACCGTATGATGGCTAACACCCCGGAAGGCGCTCAGGCGAGCAAAAACCGTCTGGCCTTCGCGGGTCTGAAAGCGGGCGACGCTGGCAGCATCGACTACGGTCGTAACTACGGTATCGTGTACGACGTTGAGTCCTACACCGATATGGCGCCGTCCTTCTCCGGTATGACCTGGGGCGGTAACTACGTAGACAACTTCATGACCAGCCGCGGCACCGGCATGCTGACCTACCGTAACAGCGATTTCTTTGGTCTGGCTGACGGTCTGCACTTCGGCGTTCAGTACCAGGGTAAAAACGAGCGTACCGATGTTAACACCGCTAACGGCGACGGCTTCGGCTACTCCCTGGGTTACGACTTCGGCGAAGGCTTCGGCGTAATCGGTTCTTACAGCAACGCTAACCGTACTCTGAAACAGGAAGCAGACGGCAAAGGCAACAAAGCTGAAGCATGGGCTCTGGGTGCGAAATACGATGCCAACAACGTATACCTGGCAACCGTATATGCTGAAACCCGCAACACCACTCGTACCGGTTCCGACGGCGATGCTGGCTTCGCTAACAAAACGCAGAACTTCGAAGTTGTTGCTCAGTACCAGTTCGACTTCGGCCTGCGTCCGGCCATCTCCTACGTGCAGACCAAAGGTAAAGATCTGTCTCCATCAGGCACCTTCAAAGGCGGCGATGCAGACCTGGCGAAATTTATCCAGATCGGCGGTACTTACTACTTCAACAAGAACTTCAACGTGTGGGCTGACTACTACATCAACCTGCTGGACAAAAACAGCGCCTACGCTGAGTCTGTTGGCGGCATCAACGGCAACGACGACATGGCTGCAGTCGGTGTGACTTACCAGTTCTAATCAGTACGCCACTTTGTTATATGCTTGAAAGACAGGGCTCCGGCCCTGTTTTTTTATGTCTGCCAGTTAAAAATAGCGACTTTTAAAAAGCCGCTCGCTTTTCGTCGCAAACGGTTGGCTTTTTATGAATCTACCGTTAACCTGATAGTGGATTTTCCCCCTCAGTAATCACAATGGAACCTCGTCATGTTTGAGAACATAACTGCCGCCCCTGCCGACCCAATTCTGGGCCTGGCCGACCTGTTTCGTGCCGATGACCGCCCGACTAAAATTAACCTCGGGATTGGTGTTTACAAAGATGAGACCGGGAAGACCCCGGTACTGACCAGCGTAAAAAAAGCAGAACTCTATTTGCTGGAAAATGAAACCACGAAAAACTATCTCAGCATTGACGGGATCCCGGAATTTGGCCGCTGCACTCAGGAACTGCTGTTCGGTAAAGGCAGCGCCATTATCGACGATAAACGTGCCCGTACCGCACAAACACCTGGCGGCACCGGCGGCCTGCGCGTCGCGGCCGATTTCCTCGCAAAAAACACCTCCGCGAAACGCGTGTGGGTCAGCAATCCAAGCTGGCCGAACCACAAAGGCGTGTTTAACTCCGCCGGTCTGGAAGTCTGTGAGTACGCTTACTATGATGCTGAAAATCACACTCTCGATTTTGACGGCCTGCTGGCGAGCCTGAGCGAGGCCCAGGCAGGTGACGTGGTGCTGTTCCACGGCTGCTGCCATAACCCAACCGGGATAGACCCGACCTTTGCGCAGTGGCAACAGCTGGCGGCGATGTCCGTTGAAAAAGGCTGGTTGCCATTGTTTGACTTCGCATACCAGGGTTTTGCCCGCGGTCTGGAAGAAGATGCTGAAGGTCTGCGCGTGTTTGCCGCGCTGCATAAAGAGCTGCTGGTCGCCAGCTCCTTCTCGAAAAACTTTGGCCTGTACAACGAGCGTGTAGGCGCCTGTACGCTGGTTGCCGCAGATGCTGACGCCGCCGATCGCGCGTTCAGCCAGATGAAGTCCGTCATTCGCGCCAACTACTCCAACCCGCCAGCACACGGTGCATCCGTTGTCGCGACAATCCTGAGCAACGACGCCCTGCGCGCCATCTGGGAACAAGAGCTGACCGATATGCGCCAGCGCATTCAGCGCATGCGCCTGCTGTTCGTCAACACGCTGGCGGAAAAAGGCGCTAACCGTGATTTCAGCTTCATCACCAGACAAAATGGGATGTTCTCTTTCAGCGGTCTGACCAAAGAGCAGGTTTTGCGTCTGCGTGAAGAGTTCGGTATTTATGCCGTTGCGTCCGGACGTATTAACGTCGCCGGGATGACGCCTGACAATATGGCGCCGCTGTGCGAGGCGATCGTCGCGGTGCTGTAAGCCCATGACCAAAGAAAAAGGCCGCAATCGCGGCCTTTTTTACGTTTACCAGACAGGCATTTCGTCTTGCAGGAATGGGTTATGTTGACGCTCATACCCCAGCGTCGACAGCGGGCCGTGGCCGGGAATAAAGGTCACGTCATCGCCAAGCGGCATCAGCTTTTGCTTAATAGAGGCAATAAGCTCCGCGTGATTACCGCGTGGGAAATCGCTACGCCCTACTCCGCCTTTGAAAATCACATCGCCGGAAATCAACAGCCGCGACGTATTATCAAAGAACACGACATGGCCCGGCGTATGTCCCGGACAGTGCAGCACCTGTAGGCTCACGTTGCCGACGCTCACCGTATCGCCTTCATTAAGCCAGCGATCCGGCGTCAGCGGCAGGCAGTCCTCCAGGCCGAACATCCGACTTTGCGCCGGTAACCCTTGCAACCAGAACTCATCTTCTTTTTCCGGACCGATCACCGGCACACCATAGTGCTGCGCCAGTTCCGCTGCTGCTCCCACATGGTCAAGGTGGCCATGCGTAAGCAGGATCTGCATCAGCGTCACGCCAGCTGCCGCGACTTCCTGTTTGATATGTTCAGCGTCGCCGCCCGGGTCCACCAGCGCGGCGAGTTTGGTTTGCTCACACCAGATAAGTGAACAGTTCTGGGCGAAAGCGGTAACCGGAATAATACGATAGTTCATGATGCTCCTAAGTCGTTACCAGTGCCGGGTTGGACCGGTATCAATGTGCACGAAGTTGCTACTTGGGTAATATCCTACACCACCCGCGCGCATAGATAACGCCGCTTTGCGAACATTGCTTAACGAAATACCTTCAATATGAAAATCCATCGCCTGGCCCTTGGTGTGGTAGCTGTGTTTCGCCACCCCACGGCTACGCTCGCGCAGCTCATTATTGGTATCCAAAGAGCGATAACCGGAAACGAGTTGAACGGGCTTACTGGTGCCAAGCAGTCCCTGGAGACGGTAGAGTTGATCAAAGAGTTTTGGATCGATGGATTTTATTTTATTCGCGCGATAATCACGGAAAAAATGGTTAAGTTTTGCTAATTCATCCTGAATATAGCCTCTGCCATCGAAAAACTCCGCTTTGATTGACTCACCGGTATGCAGGTTGTTGAGCGTCAAAATACGCGGACGAGGTGTCGAGAGGGTGGCAAATGCTGGCGTCGGCAGGATGGCCGCTGCGCCGAGCGCAACACCACCCAACGCCAGCAGTTTGCGGCGATTAGCGTCAAATTTGTCCATGATAATCAGGTCTACAAGTAAATGATCGTAATTTATGCACTTCTGGCGCACGAAGGGCACCTTAACCGTCATCGCAGCCGACGTCAAGGTGACCCAATCCCAGTAAATACAGGCCCTGCAGACGCACTGGCCTGTTTTTACCCATTCATACGACACCTGAATTATCTGAACTGCTTCATTTACCTGATTAATTGCTCTGCTTTTGGCAGAATTTGTGCGCCAGATCGCGCCACGAGATCGTAATTGTAAATATCTGTACGATACTGGGTCCGCCCGTCAGGGCCGACAAATGCGGTCAGATAGTAGAGATTCACCGGGATGTTTTGACGAATATTGACATAACGCGTATCCCCCTGCTTCAACGCATCCGAAATCCGCGTATCGTTCCAGCCTGCATCCTGTAGCAGCATATTCGCCAGCTCCGGCGCTTTATTGACGCGGACACAGCCGGAACTCAGCGCACGGGTATCTTTCTGGAACAGGTTATGGTTCGGCGTATCGTGCAGATAAATTGACTCAGAGCTCGGCATATTGAATTTGTAGCGCCCGAGTGAGTTCTTCGCGCCCGGCGCCTGCTGGAAGCGGAACGGCAGATTCGACGGCGTGATAGTTGACCAGTCAACGTGATACGGATTGATACTCTCTTTACTGTTCCAGCCGCGCAAAACCGTATAGCCATGTCGTTCCAGATACCCAGGGTCATTCCATACTTTCGGCAGAATGTCTTTACGCGCAAGCGTTGGCGGCACGTTCCACGGCGGGTTTACCACCACATTGTTCAGGGCGCTGCTCATCATTGGCGTTTTGCGGTCCGGACGACCGACGATCACCCGCGAGGCCAGCACCGGGTTGCCGTTCTGGTAATACACCAGCGAATACGCCGGAATATTCACCATGATGCCGGTAGACAGTTTACCCGGCAGCAGGCGCAGGCGCTGGATGTTAAGCGCCAGAACGCCCGCACGCTGCGCCGAACTGACGTTAAGCGCATCGCGCGTCGACTGACCTATCACGCCGTCCGCCCCCAGCCCTTGCGAAGCCTGGAAGCGTTTCACCGCCTCAACCAGTTGGCGATCATACACCGCGGGCGCGGTACTTGCGGCTTTGACCTTTTTCACCGACACCGCAGAAGGGCTGACCACACCGTTATCGCCCGGCAGCGCGATATTTGGCGTGTTATCCAACATACCGGTACGCTGCAAAATTTCTCGCAAAGCAGGAACATCTTTACTCCATTGCCCCGGATTGACCTTCCCGGCGGACGACAATTGCGGCCACGGGCGCGAATCGGTCACCAGCGACAGCAGCGCCTGATGCATCGCCGCATACTGCGGATGTTGCGGCGCAAGCCCGGCGATAAACTGCGGCAGCGAACCGTTGTCCAGCGCCAGCTGCCACTGGTTAATGACCGACAGCGGCGGCGTTGACATCGCATAAGGTTTATCACTATACAGCCAGCGGTTGCCCTGCAGAGCAATATTGCTGATGAAGTGCAGATATCCCATCATGGCATCGGACAGAACGACGTCCCGCGCCATGCCGCTGACGTTGGGATCGGTCAGCAGCTCAACCCAACGGGTAAACTGCGGCTGAAACCCGGCGATAGCCACTTCCGCCAGCTGCTGCTGAAACGTCTGGACGGCGTCGCGGTTGTCCCACATCGGCTTCATATCACGGGCGGCATAGAGCGCCACCAGCGGGTTCATAAACGCCGGGGTGAAACCTTTTGGCAAGAGAGACTGGATTTCCGTACGACTTTTCGCGGCGGCATCGGCAGGCATCGCCTTCTCCCCCGCCATCATCGCGACCGTAGGTGACTGCCCCTCCGTCTGCGCCAGCACCTGCGAAGGATCGCCAAGCGTCGCGGAGCCATCCGTTGGCACCAGCTCAGGTTCATCGGCCTGAACGCTAAACAGCGGAGCAAATGCGAGCGTCAGGCATAAACTCAGCGCTGACAATCGACGACCATAATCTTTTTTCAGCAACATCCCTTGCCCCCTGTTAATCGTTACTGCCCACACCCACCGGGGCTTGCTCTCAGTATATAAAGACAAAAATACTTTTGCCTGACCAAATGTAAAGAAGTTTAAAGATAATACAACGCCACGGCCGAGGGAATAACAAAAAGGGCGACATCGCTGTCGCCCTTTTCCCTCACGCCTCGTCAGGAGGCGTCTGCCGTACCGGGCAACGTTTCCGGAAGCTGTGCGGCAAAGCCGCGCAGGCCCACCACATGAACGTGCTCGTGGTTGTGAACCACCTTACGCACCAGCTTGTAGGTTGTGCCCTTTTCCGGACTGATATTTTCCGGCGCCGCGATAATCAGCTGCATTTCCAGACGCTCGCACAGCTCGAACAGCGTGGCGATAGAACGGGCGTCAAGACGCGCCGCCTCGTCAAGAAACAGCAGGCGGCATGGGGAAATATCCTTACCGCGCAGGCGACGCGCTTCGTCTTCCCAGCTCTGCACCACCATCACCAGGATAGACATACCGGTACCGATAGCCTCACCGGTGGACAACGCGCCGGACTCCGCACGCAGCCAGCCGTCAGACCCACGGTTAACCTCAACCTCCATTTCCAGGTAGTTGCGGTAATCCAGCAGCTCTTCGCCGATGGTTTGCGGTGTACGCTGCCCCATATCAATCTGCGGGTTCAGACGCTGGTACAGCTTCGCCAGCGCTTCCGAGAAGGTCAGACGATGACTGTTAAACAGATCCTGGTGCTGCTCGTGCTGTTCAGACAGCACCTCAAGCAGCGTCGCATGGGTTTCGCGAACGTTGACGTTCAGACGCACGCTGTTAACCTGCCCGAAAGAGACGCTCTGCAGCCCCTGGTTGAGCATACGAATACGGTTCTGTTCGCGCTGAATGGTTTTACGAATGATGTTCGCCACACTGCGCGAGCTGATGGCCAGCTTCTGCTCGCGCGACGTCAGCTCTTCCGTCAGGCGGCTCAGCTCGATCTCCATCTGCTCGATGGCTTCCACCGGGTCGTCAGTGCGGATGATATCCTGGCGGATACGCTCGCGCAGGTGCTGGTATACGGCCACGAAGAACTGAATCTTACGCTCCGGACGCTTGGGATCTTCCGACATGCGCAGCACATCGCGCAGATGTTCGTTATCGGACACCGCCAGACGCAGCGCGCCCAGCGCTTTATCCGACATAGAGCGCAGCTCATCGGCGGAGAGATACGCCAGCTCGCGACGGTGCAGGCGGCGCTCAACGCCGTTATCTTTCACCATCCGCATCACTGCGCACCAGCCCGCTTTCGCGCTCACCACCTGTTCACGCATTTCCAGATAGCTGCGCTCCAGCTGACGCAGCTTACGCGTCAGTCCGTCCATTTCGGCTTCGCAGAAAGTCAGCGCTTTTTCCAGCTGGTTGCGGCGGGCGCGGTTGTTGGAGAGCTGAGCATGCAACTCATCGCGACGAGAGCGTGCCCGCTCTTCCGCCCCGCTGTCGGCGCGCACGCCAATGTCCTGCAACTCACGCTGAAGGTCGGTCAACAGCTCTTTTTTGGTGTCGAACGAACTCTTGAGCGATGCCAGCACCTGGCTGTACTGGCTCAGTTGCGCGGCGTGGTTACGCATCGCTTCACGGGCGCGCGTACGCTCTGCTTCCGCCTGTTCAAGACGCTGGCGCAGCTTCTCGTTCAGGTCGCTGTTGCCGCTCAGCATTTCCGCAGAATCACTGTAGCCGAAATGAGCGCGGCGCTGCACTACTTCGGTCAAAGCGAACGCCTGCTGGCGGGCATCACGCTGAACCTGCTGGGAGTACGCGTAATCTTCTTTCAGCTGTTCAAACTGTTCCGGATCGCTTTGCAGGACGCTGGCGACAGGCTCCAGCTTCGCCAGCTGGTTACCGTGCTGCTGCACAAAGCGTGCAGCCTCCTGAGCCTCATCCAGACGCTCGCGAATCTCATCAACGCGGTCGGCCAGCGAGTCGTCGGCCAGCAGGTTAAGACGCGGCAGCAGGCGGTTAAGCTGGGCGACGCCCTCTTTCGCCTGTTCAAACTGCATGCGGCTCTGCTGGTTATCGCTTTCGTGGGTGCTCATCGCGCGCTCCAGCTCGCCGCGGCGGCTGCTCAGCTTGCGGATTTCCGCTTCCGGATCGGCATCAAACGCGACGGCCAGATGGCTGCCGATAAAGCGGCTGAACGCCTGGTGTAAACGCTGGGTTTTCTGCACGTCGAAGGAGAGCGTAGCGAAACGTTCAGACAATGTCTCACGCTCCGCATGCAGACCCTCGATGCGGTTTTCCCGCGCCGCGCGGCCAAACAGCGGTACCGCCGGGAAACGCGAATAGCGCCACTGGCGATCGGCGACTTTCACCACCACCGCTTTTTCCAGTTCATCGACGCTGAAGACGCTATCGTCAAACGACTGCGGATCCCCTTCGATGAGGTACAGATCTTCCGGGCAATCTTCCAGCCCTTCCAGCTGTTCGGCGATAAGCGACAGGTCCGGCACCACGATCGCATGGCGCGACGGGCCGTACAGCGCCGAGAAGTACGGTGCATCTTCAAAGCTGACGTCGTCATAGATTTCCGACAGAAGCACGCCGCCAAAACGTTCCGCCAGCGCGTTAAGACGCGGATCTTCGGAGCCGCCCGGCTGGCTTAAACGCTCGATTTCATCGTCCACGGCGCGCTTACGCGCCCCGACTTCATCGCGCTCAACAATCGCTTCGCGCTCGCGCTCCAGCAACTGCTGCAGGTATTCCGTCACGTCCTGACCGGACTCAAACTGTTCGCCGCACTGCTCGGAAAGCTGCGTCAGGCTGCTTTGCGCCTGCAGCCAGACCGGCGCGCGCTGTTGCAGCACCTGAATGCGGCTTTGCAACTGCTCCAGCTCCTGGCGCAGCGTCATGCGTTTTTCACTGGCGGAAGACACCGTATCGGACAGGGAGGCGATGCGCGCCTCCAGCTCCTGATGCAGCGTCTCCAGCTCATCGATATCATACTGCTTGCCCTGGCGCTTGCAGAACTCAGCCAGCAGACGTTCGGCATCTTGCTGCTCGCGTAAACGCTGCTCCAGCTCGTTCAGACGGCCGCGCAACGACTGCGCCTGCTCAGCCAGATGGCGCTGGTTAACGCCTTCGCGCAGCAGATCGCGGGCCACATCCCAGGCCTCATCGCGCGCAACCGGGCCGTTAATCGCCGCAACCAGTTGATAAGCCTGTTCAAACTGGCTGTGCGCCGTTTGCGCCACGCTCATTTTCTGGTCGAGAGACAGCAGCTTTTCGGTCGCTTCCTGCTCTTTGGCCTGGAACGTTTCCAGCCATTCGCTGGCGCTTTCCGGCGTCAGATCCGGCAGGTGGCACAACGCCTTCGCACGTTGTAGCGCCTGCAGCGCCTGCGTGTACTGGATAGCGCGGGTTTGCTGCACATCCAGCGCCTGCTGGTAATCCGCAAGCTGGCTTTTCAGCTCATCGACTTCCAGCTCGGCGGCTTCAGCGCGGGCTTCGTTTTCTTCCTGAAGATCGGCAGCTTCCGCCACCACTTCATTTTGTTCTTCAAGGCGAATCTGCAGCTCGTCGAGATCGGCTTCATAGCGCTCGATCTTCTCCTGCTGGCGCAGCGCGGTCTGCACCAGATTCAGGTGATCGCTGGCGGCCTGGTAATCGGCCTCCAGATCCCCTTCCGCCCCGTTGTGCTCTTGTAGTTCGCGGGCCATATCGACGTGCTTATACTGCTCGGCCGCCAGCTTCTGACGCGAGGTAAACAGCTCGCGGCGGAACTCCAGCGCCTTGTCCAGGTGGACTCGCCGTTCGTTGGCGTGACGCATATAGTCCGCCGCCACATAGTCGGTGGCCTCGGAAATCAGATGTTTAAACAGATCGCGATCGGACTGTGTGACGCGAATCGCTTCCAGCGTCATGCGGTTTTCGCGCAGCGCCGCTTCCATATCCTGGAACGCTTTGCGCACGCCGCTGTTTTCCGGCAGCAGGTAGTCGCGCAGCGAGCGGGTGATGGCGCTGGAAATACCGCCGTAGAGCGATGCCTCGATCAGACGGTAATATTTACTACGGTCAGACGCCGAGCGCAGACGACGGGCGACAACCCCCAAATCGAACATCAGCGAGTGATAATCGGTAATGGAGTTGAACATTTTGAACTGCACGCCTTCCATCGTTTCGAGCTTGTCTTTCAGCTCCTGCAGCGACAGCACGCGCGCCTGACGTTCGTTCAGGGTTTCCGTCAGTAATTGCGTCGGTAAAACCGCGGTTGGCAGCCCCTGAATCGCAAACGGTTTGATGTCGACCTTACGGTCGCGGCCTGCGACCTGCTGCAGACGCACGCCGACCACGACGCGCTGGTGGCGGGAGTTGATGACATCAAGCACCGAATAGCACACCCCGGCTTTCAGCTTACCGTGCAGACCTTTGTCACGGGAGCCGCTGGTGGCGCCAGCTTCGGTGGTGTTACGAAAGTGCAGCAGCGTCAAATCCGGGATTAGCGCCGTAACAAACGCCGCCATGGTGGTGGATTTCCCGGCGCCGTTGCCGCCCGAGAGCGTAGTCACCAGCTCGTCGAGATCAAAAGTGCGGGCAAAAAAACCGTTCCAGTTAATCAGGGTTAGCGAACGAAACTTTCCGCGTTCAATCATTACTCTTCCTCCCCGCTATCCGGCTGGTTGTCTTCATTCTCATCATTGAGCAGCAGGTGGTTTTCAATGGCCATCGCCTCGCCATCGCGGATCATGCGCAGTTGCGCCTCGCGCGGATCATCGCCTGAGCGCACGTCGGCGCCGAAACGAAATACCGATTCCGTAATACGGAATTTGCTGCTGTCGTGCCCCATAAACCACACCATTCCCAGACGGCGCAGACGGTTCAGCGACGAGCGCACTTTTTCCTGCAGCTTCTGTCTGTCGAGGTCAGACCCCGTCGAACGGTTATTCACCAGCTTCAGCAGCCTGGCCTCATCCGCCAGCGCCAACAGCTCGTCATACAGCTCCTGCTGCGTGAAGATGCCTTCATTCGCCAGGCGCTCCGGACTGAGGTAGAGGTAGCAGAGGATCTTACCGACCATCATATCCAGTTCAGAAAGCACCGAACGCGGGATAAGCGTGGTAGAGCGCGGGCGCAAATAGAAGAACCCTTCCGGCGCGCGAATCAGCTCTACGTTATAGCGAGCGTAAAACTCTTCCAGATACTCCTGGAAATCCATCAAAAAGGCGTGATTGTCCAGCTCGTCGAGACCGATGTGACGGCCTGAGCGCAGTGCGCTGTCCAGCGCCGGAAATAACGGGTTGGCCAGGGCCTGCGCCAGCTTAACTGGCATCACGTGTTCAATATTTGTCGATGACATGTGCCTGTACCTTGGCTCCGTAATCATTAATCGGCTGCCACTTCGGCGGCAGTCCGGTGAAATCTGCTTGTGCAACGCCCAGTCTTACCGCCTGGTCAACCACAATGCGCGCCACGTCGAAGTGGCGAGCTCGCGGATACTGCACCAGATATTCACGCACCACCAGACCCAGATCCAGTGGTAGCGATTTATCTTTATAAATGGCGAGCTGCTGCTCAATCAGCGCCGCAAGCTGCTCGCGAATTTCATTAAACTCTTCGTACTCCAGATCCGCCGGCAGCTCACCGGTCACCTCTTCATCACGCAGCGTCATCTCTTCGTCGCGCATATCCAGAAGACGATCGGCATTGGCGTAAGTCAGCGCCCACGGCGCATCAAAGTAGTTTTGCACCGACTGGCGCAGACGCTGGGCGAAGACGCGGTTTTTATCCATATCGATAGCGGTACGAATAAACTTGTGCACATGGCGGTCATAGCCAATCCACAGGTCGATAGCCTGCTGGCCCCAACTGACGATGCGGTCAAGCTTGCTTTGCAGATCAAACACCAGCCGGTCGACAAAATGCAGATCGTCGTGCGTCAATGTCGCGTCCTGAATCCGCAACAGGTTGGCCTGCAGCTTGTCGCCCGCCGCCTCGAGGGTATCCTGGAGCTCGCGCAGCGTGCCGGAGGTTTCAGAAAGCAGCAGTTCGCAGCTGGAGATCGCCGCCCGCCAGTCTTTGTTCAACAGCTGAGCGATATCATCTTTCACCTGCTGCTGCTGTTCATCCATCAGGCGTTGGGTTAAATCGATACTGTCAAAAATTTCCGCGACGGAATACTTTAGCGGCGCATACACGTTGCGATGCCAGTGAAACTCATCCCCTTCCTCTTCGGCCGCATCGGCGGCGCGTTTGAGCTCCCCTGCCACAATGGAGAGCTGCATCGAGAGGCGCAGCGTCGAAAATTCGCGCTGGCGGATGTAATAATCCGTAATACCGATGCCAAGCGGCGTCAGTCGGTAAATAGCGTTGCCTTCCGTCAGTTCGCTGGTAAAGCGGTTCAGCAGACGTTGACGCACCATGTCGTTGATCGCGTTATTGGCGCGTACGCTAATGGTTTCGCTGGTTTGCTCAAACGCATCACTGACATGGCGAAACGCATCCACCAGTTCGCCTTCGGTGAGTTCCCCTTCAAGCCTTTCGCCGTTCAGCGTTGCGACGGCCAACAGGAATGAAAGCCTGTCCACCGGCAGCGCGATAGAAAAATCATTTTTTCTGGCCCAGGCAACCAGTTCGGGGACTGTCTGGGAAAAATCACTCATCGTTTATCCTTGTATCTACCTGCGGCTTTAGCGCTGTGACATGAATATACCGCCCAAGGCTGACCCAGGGTTCCTGGCGGCAATAACGCGTTTCTAATGCCAGCAGATCGTCATATTTCTCTCGCTGCTGGTGCTTCTCACGCAGGTAATCATGAAACACCCGCACGCCGGTCTTGCCGGTTATCCGCCAGCCCATATCCTCCAGCCAGCGATAAACCAACTGCGGATCGCGGGGATAATCCGGTGACAGCGTGCGTTTTTTCTTTTTCGGCATGCCTGCCTGTACGTACTCGAGGTTCCCGGCCACCATATTGTGCAGCAGCAGACCGTTAGCATTGTAGAACATTAATGACAACGCGCCGCCCGGGCGAAGCGCCGACCACAGGGTGTGCAATACCGCCTGCGGCTCCGCCACCCATTCCAGCACCGCATGAAACAATATCAGATCAACCGGGCTTTCCAAATGCTGCGCAATATCCTGAGCCGCGCATTGTACAAAATGCATGTTGTGGCTCACACCTTTGTCGCGCGCCGCCTGTTCGGCCTGGCCGATCATCGCCGCGGAAAGATCGCACAGCGTGACATGGTGCCCGCGCTCCGCCATCTGAATGGCGGTTTGCCCGGCGCCGCCGCCGGCATCAAGAATGCGCAGCGGCCGGGAGCCAAACGTCGCCAGCAACATATCGAGATCCTGCCACAGGATGGCCTGACGTAGCTGGCCTTTGGTGGTGCCATAGATATTGCGCGAAAACTTTTCCGCAATGTCATCAAAATTGCGATCCTGCATGACCGACTCCACACGCCCGTGACAAAACGTCTATTTTGTCACACCCACAGCGAGAGGGAAGCTATCTGGTGTAATATCGCCGTATATCCCCTGTCAGATGGTCAAAAAAGGAACCAATCAGGATGCTTTTTACGCTGAAAAAGGTTGTCGGCGGCATGTTGCTGCCGCTGCCATTGCTGTTATTGCTCATGGCGTTGGGATTGGCATTGCTTTGGTTTAGCCGTTTTCAGCGCGCGGGTAAGATTTGTCTGAGTTTTAGCTGGCTGCTTCTGCTGTTGCTCAGCCTGCAGCCGGTAGCTGACGCACTGCTGAAGCCCATCGAAAGTCGCTATCCGACCTGGCGCGGCCCGACGCCGGTACGCTACGTCGTGGTGCTGGGCGGCGGCTACACCTGGAACCCGGCATGGGCGCCGAGCTCTAACCTTATCAACAACAGCCTGCCGCGCCTGACGGAAGGTGTTCGTCTGTGGCAAGCTAACCCCGGCTCCAGGCTTATCTTTACCGGCGCGGCGGCGCGCACCAACCCAGTCAGCACCGCAGAAGCCGGTGCGAGGGTCGCAGAAAGTCTCGGCGTACCGCGCAGCGCCATCATCGTCCTGGATACGCCTAAAGATACCGAGGAAGAAGCTGCCGCCGTAAAAGCGACGGTCGGCGACGCGCCGTTTTTGCTGGTGACCTCTGCCTCGCACCTGCCGCGGGCGATGATCTTCTTTCGTCATGCCGGGCTGAACCCGCTACCAGCGCCGGCGAACCAGCTGGCGATAGAATCTCCGCTAAATCCGTGGGAGCGGATGATCCCCTCGCCGGTATGGCTGATGCACAGCGACCGGGTCGGCTACGAAACCCTGGGCCGCCTCTGGCAGTGGTTAAAGGGCGCGTCAGGCGAGCCAGGGCAGGAGTGATTTTGCCGCCAGCGAAAAGTTGGCGCGGTTAAAGCGCCCGGTATTGACCAACTGGGCGACCTCATCCCACAGCAGATAGAGCCAGCGCCGCCAGAGGAAAGACTCCGCCACCGGCGCGCGCTGGAGATAGTGCCACAGTAAATCCTCTGCAAGGCTGCTGTCCGCCAGGCGAAAAAGCTCATACTCGCGGGGCGCCCACAGCATAATGCCCGGACCGACCATTGCCAGCAACTGGTCGCTGCGGGAGTCTTTTAGCATACTGCGCAAGGTGAAGTTGCCGTGTACCAGTACACAGTTGTCGTTAAAACCGTCGAACAATGCGGGCAGACACTCTCGGGTGCGGAACAGGATGCGTTTATCCTGCATCGTCAGCCCGGTGTTGTGATACATGTTCAGCGTCCCCCACAGCACTTCGACACGCTGGCGATACCACATCGGCCAGAGGTTTTCCTGCGTGCTGTCGACGGTGCCGACACAACCCCGGCTGTCCTGGCGGTGCCAGGCAAGCAACCCCTCGATGATTTGATCTTTAAGCTGGCTCCAGCGCTCTGGCGTACGGGCTGGCGCTTCGACAGATACTCCGCGCAGGCGTTCAATTAACAGAACATCCGGACCCGGATGTTCCTCGTGGGTCATCACCCCGTAGACCACCGGCATACGTACAGTGCCGCTACGGGCCAGCATGGAGATTTTCCATGCCAGCTGCTGCGCAACCCCCGGCGTCGAGAAGCTGCGCGCCAGTAGCGGCATAGGGTTTCCCTGTGCATCATACAGCGACCACAGCGCTGAATCGGCTTTTTCGCTGACGCACTCCACACGGCTGAGACGCTCACCCAACAGGTGGCTCAGTTCCGCTCGCAGTTGTTCCATATCGGTTACCCCTATGAAGACTACTGTTTTCATAATGAGCGTCGCAGGCGAAGATGTCACCCGGGTAAGATCAAAAAAAACGAGGAAAAACGAGGCGCTAGATTTGCCCCTTCGAAGAAGGGGCAGGAAAATCAACGGAGTTCGGCGCGCACGCGGGCCAGGTCTTCTGGCGTATCAACGCCGGTTCCCGGAACCTGTTTCGCAACGGCGACATGGATTTTTTCGCCATACCACAGCACGCGCAGCTGTTCGAGCATTTCTATCTGCTCAAGCGGGCTCGGCGCCCATCCGACGTAACGGCGAATGAAACCCGCGCGGTAACCGTAAATGCCAATATGGCGCAGCAGCGTATCGCCGATAGTCTCACGGCTTTGCGCAAAACGATCGCGATCCCACGGGATGGTGGCCCGGGAGAAATAGAGCGCGTAGCCTTGCGCGTCCATCACCACCTTCACGGCGTTCGGGTTAAAGGCTTCTTCCGCCTCATGAATCGGTACCGCCAGCGTCGCCATGCCGGATTGGCTCGCCGCCAGATTTTCCGCCACCTGACGGATTATCACCGGTGGGATCATCGGCTCGTCGCCCTGGACATTGACGATCAGTGTGTCGTCGCTAAAGCCGCACTTCTCGACGACTTCCGCCAGACGTTCAGTGCCGGACTGATGATCGGCGCGGGTCATGCAGACTTCGCCGCCTACGGCCTCAACGGCACGGGCAACATCGTCGTGATCCGTCGCCACGATAATCCGCGACGCGCCGGACTCCCGCGCGCGCTCAAGGACATGGACGATCATCGGTTTGCCGTTGATATCCTGCAGCGGCTTGCCCGGCAGACGCGTGGAGGCGTAGCGGGCGGGAATAATCACGACAAAACTCATGGATGGCTCTCTTCTACGCTCAGAGGACGGGCTTCGGTTTCCAGCAGCACGGGAATGCCTTCGCGCAGGGGGAATGCCAGAGCGTCAAGTTTGCAGATAAGTTCTTGCTTATCCTGACTGTAATACAGTTTGCCATTGCACACGGGGCAGGCAATGATTTCAAGTAAGCGGTGATCCATAGTTCCTCCAGATGGACCGAAAAAGTATCGGTGAAGCATATCACAGCGACCGCTTATGCGGCCTCAATTTCCCACCCCGTACGCTGACGGGCAAAGAGCATGGCGGGCAACTGGCGAATATCTACGCGATGCGCCCCCTGCCAGCGGGCAAAATCATCGATGGCCTGCTTAAGCCCCTGCTCCAGCGCGCCGCTGACGCGTACGCCCTCCTGCAGATAGAGGGCAAAAACCTCCAGCACGCCGGTTTTACGATGGATTTTGCTGTCCATACGGCCGACCAGTTTTCCCTGGTGCAGTAGAGGCAGGACGAAATAGCCGTACTGGCGCTTTGGCGCTGGTGTGTAGCACTCCAGCCGGTAGCTGAAATCAAACAGCTGCTCGGCGCGTTTGCGATCCCATACTACCGGGTCGAACGGCGAGAGCACCGCGCTATGGGTCGCGCGCAATTTTCCCGCCAGCGCCTCGTCGAGCGGCTGCGCGAGAGAGGCATGCACCCACATCTCCCCCAACCCTTCCACCTCGACCGGAATGACCTGCGCCTCAGCCTGCCAACGCGCCAGCAGCGCCGGGACGGCCGGCCTGCGCAAACGATAGTAGTCGGCCAGCCACTGCGCACGGAACAGCCCCAGGCTACGGGCGCTGTTTTGCAGCATGACGTCTTCGGCAGCCTCCTGACTTAACACATCCCGCTCATCGTCCCAGTGGGGCATGACCCGGGAGGTCAGATCGTAAATACGCTGGAAGTTATGCCGCCCGGTCACCATCACCTGTCCGGCGGTAAACAGCCCTTCCAGATGGCGCTTATGCGGTTTCCACTCCCACCATCCGCTTGCGCCTTTGCGGGGATGCTCAAAATCCGTTGAGCGCACCGGTCCGTTTTTTTCGATAAGCGCCAGCAGTTCCGCTATCTCTTGTGCATGCTCTTCCATCCACGCCTGGCGGTATTTCCAACCCATATTTTCAGGCGCGAGCATGCGATGACGCACCAGGGAAAAGTCGCTTCTGGGCAGAAAACAGGCCTCATGCGCCCAGTATTCCATCAACTCGCCGCGCTTTAACGACGCGTCCAGCCAGTCCTGAGGATACGCGCCAAGGCGGCTGAACAGCACCAGGTAGGGGCTGCGGGCCACCACATTGATGGTATCTATCTGGAGCAGAGACATGCGCTCGATGGTGCGCAGGATATCGTCAGGCTGAGGGCGACGGCGCGGCTTTTTTAAGAGCCCCTGGGCGTGAAGGTGTAGGTGGCGTGCGGCAGTAAGCGACAGTTTTCGTGCGGACATGTGGGTTCCCCATCACTGCGCGACCGCCCGAAACTGAGGCTACCGCCGCGCCAGAGTAACAAGTTGCTGAATCAGCTGCTGCGCGCCGTCGTCGTCGGCGAAAGAGGCGTCAACCGGTAAATACCACCAGCACGCCTCGGCAAACGCCCGGCACTTCACGGCATCTTTTTCGGTCATGACAAGCGTCTGCCCCGGCTGCGTCAGCGCACGAACGTCAGCCGCCGTTAACGCCTGGTGATCGGCAAGCGCCACACTTTTTTGCACAATGACGCCACAGCTTTCCAGTGTGGCAAAGAAACGCGGGGGATGACCAATACCAGCCATCGCCACGACGTTCGTCAACGAGGCGACATCCCGTTTCTCACCGGTCTTCAGATTAACCGCCATCCCGGGTTTAAGCTGCATCGCCAGCTCCCCTTTCCCCGGAACACCGCCGTTGACGATAACCGCATCAACAGAACGTAGCCGGGACGCGCGCTCCCGCATCGGCCCGGCCGGAAGCCACCAGCCGTTGCCGAAACGACGCACGCCGTCGATTACCACAATCTCTTTGTCCCGCGCTAGCCGGTAATGCTGCAGCCCGTCGTCGGTAATGATAATGTGCGGATCGTGCGCCGCGAGCAACGCCTGTACCGCCTCGCTTCGCGTCGGGGAGACCGCAACCGGCGCGCCGGTACGCTGGAAAATCAGCACCGGTTCATCACCGGCTTCTGCGGTTGGGGTTTGCGCGTTAAGCACCAGCGGGTAACGCCCGGCCTTACCGCCGTAGCCCCGGGAGACAACGCCTGCGCGAATGCCACGCTGCTGGAGTTGCTCCACCAGCCAGATAACCACCGGGGTTTTTCCGTTGCCGCCAGCCGTCAGGTTGCCCACCACCACCACCGGAACCGGCGCGCGCCAGGCTTTTTTCAGCCCCAGCC
>NZ_JAFAGS010000048.1 GCF_019237635.1 Pluralibacter sp. | reverse complement strand
GCTTCCTGTCAATTTCTCTGCGGTGAACGTGTCAAAGGCGCTCGCCGCCGCGCCCTTGACAATCCCGGCTCCCGGCAAAGAAAACCGCCGCTTCGCGGTACCCTCGGCTTATTGCGCCTGGCTTTCGGGTCGGGTACGACGTCACATCCCTGTGCCGCGCACCCTCCGCCCGCTCCCGGCGGGCGGCCCCGGCCTGTCGCAAACGCCTCGGCGATTTTCAGCCGGACCTCCCGTTCCCTCCGGCTTCTTCTTTGCCTGAACGGGGCTCGGGTGTTGAGTCCCCGCTGAAATCGGCGAACCGGAGACCGGATGACAAGGTCTGGACGCCAGGGAAGGCGGCCAGAGGCGACATGAGACAGGATGTCGAATGGAGCCGACCGCAGGCAGAGGGTCGGGAGGTAAGCGTAGTGCGAAGCACCGATTTCGCTGCGGGGCCACGGGGATCGATAAGGGGGCCGTGGCGGCCCCCTTATCCCGTTCACAGGATGTGAAGTGACAGAATCAGCAGGTCATACAGTGAACGGAATGACCTGCAAGGCTTGACTGACAAGCATTACCGCTTCCGCGGCCTTTTTGCATCTGACCGTTAACGCTTATGCGTAAACCGGGAAACGGGCGCAGATATCCAGCACTTTCCCTTTGATGCGCTCAATAGCGGCTTCGTCATGGATGTTGTCCAGAACGTCACACATCCAGCCAGCCAGCTCTTTCACTTCCGCTTCTTTAAAGCCGCGGCGAGTCACTGCCGGGGAACCGATACGGATACCGGAAGTCACAAACGGGCTCTTCGGATCGTTCGGCACGCTGTTTTTGTTCACGGTGATGTTGGCGCGGCCCAGGGCTGCGTCCGCTTCTTTACCGGTCAGGTTTTTATCAACCAGATCCAGCAGGAACAGATGGTTTTCAGTACCGCCAGACACCACTTTGTAGCCACGATTCAGGAACACTTCCACCATCGCTTTGGCGTTTTTCGCAACCTGCTGCTGGTAAACTTTAAACTCTGGTTCCATCGCTTCTTTCAGCGCCACGGCTTTCGCCGCGATAACGTGCATCAGCGGGCCGCCCTGTGCGCTTGGGAACACAGCGGAGTTCAGTTTCTTGTACAGATCTTCGTCGCCGCCTTTCGCCAGGATCAGGCCGCCGCGCGGACCCGCCAGGGTTTTGTGGGTGGTGGTGGTGACGACGTGAGCGTGTGGAACCGGGTTCGGGTAAACGCCTGCCGCAATCAGACCGGCAACGTGCGCCATGTCAACGAACAGGTATGCGCCGATACTGTCGGCGATTTCACGCATTTTTGCCCAATCAACGACGCCGGAGTAAGCAGAGAAGCCACCGATGATCATCTTCGGTTTGTGGGTCTGAGCCTGCTTCGCCATGTCTTCGTAGTCAATTTTACCAGACTCATCAATACCATAAGGGATGATGTTGTACAGTTTGCCGGAGAAATTCACCGGGGAGCCGTGAGTCAGGTGGCCGCCTTGCGCCAGGTTCATACCGAGAACGGTATCACCCGGTTGCAGCAGCGCGGTGTAAACGGCGAAGTTCGCCTGGGAACCCGAGTGCGGCTGCACGTTGGCGTAGTCTGCGCCAAACAGTTCTTTCGCACGGTCAATCGCCAGTTGCTCAACGATATCGACATATTCGCAACCACCGTAGTAACGCTTGCCCGGGTAACCTTCAGCATATTTGTTGGTCAGCTGAGAGCCCTGCGCCTGCATCACACGCGGGCTGGTGTAGTTCTCGGAGGCGATCAGTTCAATGTGCTCTTCCTGACGTACTTTTTCCTGCTCCATAGCCTGCCACAGTTCGGCATCATAATCGGCAATGTTCATTTCACGCTTTAACATCCGCATCTCCTGACTCAGCTAACAGTAAAATTTTTAAGCCCTGATGGACAACGGCCAACAGTATAACTGATTAGTTCTGCGATAACAGGTCTTGACAAACGAATTTACGCAAACGTTTTCGTCCAGACTACACAAGGGGTTGACGAATCATAGCCTTGCTATTTTCAATGGATTTCTTTTCAGGTTTGTGATGCGAATAATTCATGTTGTAACGAACATCATGCAAAGCGACAAAGAACCATTTACAACGCAGGGGTATTTTCTATAAGATGCATTTAAAATACATCATTATGATAACACTGGAAGGAAGTTGCCATGCTTGACGCTCAAACCATCGCCACCGTGAAAGCCACGATTCCCCTGCTGGTAGAAACTGGGCCAAAACTCACCGCCCACTTCTACGATCGCATGTTTACGCATAACCCGGAGCTCAAAGATATTTTCAACATGAGCAACCAGCGTAACGATTCCCAGCGCGAAGCGTTGTTTAACGCCATTGCCGCCTATGCCAGCAATATTGACAACCTGGCGGCGCTGTTGCCGGCGGTGGAAAAAATTGCCCACAAGCACACCAGTTTCCAGATAAAACCAGAACAATACAACATTGTTGGCGGCCATCTGCTGGCGACGCTTGATGAGATGTTTAGCCCAGGCCAGGAAGTCCTGGACGCCTGGGGTAAGGCCTACGGCGTGCTGGCGAACGTGTTTATCAACCGTGAAGCACAAATCTACAGCGACAATGCCAATAAAACCGGCGGCTGGGAAGGCACCCGCGCGTTTCGCATCACCGATAAAACCCCGCGTAGCGCGCTGATTACCAGCTTCGAGTTTGAGCCGGTAGATGGCGGTGACGTGGCCGACTATCAGCCAGGCCAGTATCTCGGCATTTGGCTGAAACCGGAAGGGTTCGCGCATCAGGAAATCCGTCAGTACTCCCTCACCCATAAACCCAACGGCAAAGGCTACCGCATTGCGGTGAAGCGTGAAGACGGCGGCCAGGTCTCTAACTGGCTGCATAATGAAGCAAGCATCGGCGATGTGGTACAGCTGGCGGCACCGGCGGGCGACTTTTTTATGACCGTCGATGCTGACACGCCGGTGACGCTGATTTCCGCGGGCGTCGGTCAGACCCCTATGCTGGCGATGCTCGATACGCTGTCCAGAACCGGCCATAGCGCTGAGGTAAACTGGTTCCACGCGGCAGAAAATGGCGATGTCCACGCGTTTGCCGGGGAGGTCTGCGCCCTTGGCGAGACGCTGCCGCGCTTCACCGCCCATACCTGGTATCGCCAGCCGACGGCGGAAGACCGCGCCAACGTGCGTTTTGACAGCGAAGGTCTGATGGCGCTCAGCCAGTACGAAGGGCGGTTCAGCGCGCCCAATATGCAGTTTTACCTCTGCGGCCCGGTGGCCTTCATGCAGTTCGCGGCAAAACAGCTGCTGGCGTTAGGCGTGACATCAGAAAACATTCACTACGAATGCTTTGGCCCGCATAAGGTCCTGTAACCTCTTCGTCCTTATCTCGTCGTGCAGCATCATCCTGAAGCTGTACGACGAATTGCCGCATTTTCACCCACTTTTATGCCGAAAACCCCGCCGATAACGCCAAAGGCCATGGACCTTGTCAAAAAAATGAGGGGGGGAATTGTGTTATGATTGCGGCTTTCCCGTTTTCTCTTGAGTCTTTTTTTTATGCAACAACCTGTTGTACTCATCGGGGAGTGGCTGGTTACGCCGTCCATAAATCAAATTAGCCGTCAGGGACGCCAGCTAACACTTGAACCTCGTTTAATCGATCTTTTAGTCTATTTTGCCCACCACCCGGATGAAGTGTTGAGCCGTGACGAGCTTATCGACAACGTCTGGACCCGCAACGTGGTGACCAGCCACGTCGTCACCCAGAGCATTTCCGAACTGCGTAAGTCGCTGAAAGATGGCGACGACAGCAGCCCGGAATACATTGTCACGGTACCGAAACGCGGCTACAAGCTCACGGCTACGGTCATCTGGTGCACCGAAGAGGGTGAAGAACCTGTCATGGTGGTGCCGCCCGCCGCCATTGTCCCGCCGGAAGCGCTACCGCCTGGCGCTGTGTTACCTGGCGCGCCGGACCCAGCGCCAGTAGAGCCATCGGATAAGAAACCGGAAAAACGCAAACGCATCGCCACATTTTGGGTGTGGTGTCTGTTCCTTCTGGCATTAGGCTCCTGCGTGGCGCTGGTGGCAATGTCGACCATCAGTTCGCACCCCCCGGTCACCAAGACACGACTGCTGCTGAACCCGCGCGATATCGATATTCGCCTGATGAACGGCAACTCGTGCAACAACTGGGCGTCTCAGCGCTCCTATGCGGTGGGACTGGGAAGCCTCATCACCACCTCGCTGAACACCTTTTCCACCTTTATGGTGCATGACAAAACGAACTACAACATCAATGAACCCAGCAGCTCCGGGAAAACGTTGACCATTGAATTCGTCAACCAGCGCCACTACCGCGCGCAGCAGTGCTTCATGTCCGTGCAACTGGTGGATAACGCCGATGGCTCAGTGATGCTGGATAAACGTTACTTCATCACCAGCGATAACCAGTTGTCGATTCAGAACAACCTGTTAAGCAGTTTGTCAGAAGCGCTGACGCAGCCGTGGTCGGAACGGATGCAGGCGATGCTCAAACTGTACCAACCGTCGCAGAGCATGTCGCTGTCGCATTTCTATGAAGCGCACCAGATGCTGATGAATGGCGATGCCGATTCATTAAGTAAAGCCAGCGCAATTCTCGACAGCATTATTAAACAGTCTCCCGACTTTACCTATGCATACGCAGAAAAAGCACTGGTAGATGTATTTCGCCATTCACAGCAGCCCCTTGACGAAAAGCAACTGGCGGAACTCTACGCGGAAATTAATCGGGTAAGTGAAATGCCGGGAATTAAAAACACCTCGGTATTTTATCAAATCAAAACGATTGACCTGCTCGGCAAGGGAAACGTCAGCGGCGCGTATGATGCCATTAATACCGGTATCGACCTGGAAATGTCGTGGCTGAATTATGTGTTGCTGGGAAAAGTTCACGAGATGAAAGGCGAGAACCGACTGGCAGCCGATGCGTACATCACAGCGTTCAATTTACGACCTGGTGAGAACACGCTGTACTGGATTGAAAACGGCGTATTCCAGACCTCCGTCACTCGCGTTGTTCCCTATCTCGACAACTTCCTCTCTTCAGAATAAGTAAAGCCTCATCATGCCCAATCCTTCGGGCATGATGAGGTTAAATTTATGTTTCTCATAAAACCCCATAATGTTATTTGTTTTTAACCTATCCCCGCTGCAAACCAACACATCCTTAACGTCAAGACCAGTTCGTAAAGCATTGTAGATAAAAGATGTTTATCTTTTTATGATGTCAACATGTCATCTTGATATGTTAATTGAAAAACCTCAAGACCTCATTTGTCTGATGTTTGTCGTTATTTCACTTTATCTTTAGGACTTCTCCCGTCCGGATCATTAATCTTGTTGGCAGTCGGTCGGATCAATAAATGGTTCTGCATCATGATCTGCACCTCCAAATAATATTCAGGAGAAACAAAACATGAGTTCTGCCAAAAAGATCGGGCTATTTGCCTGTACCGGCGTAGTCGCCGGTAATATGATGGGGAGCGGGATTGCTTTATTACCCGCGAACCTCGCCAGCATCGGTGGCATTGCCATCTGGGGGTGGGTAATCTCTATTATTGGTGCGATGTCTCTGGCTTATGTTTACGCCCGACTGGCGACCAAAAACCCACAACAGGGCGGCCCTATCGCCTACGCCGGGGAATTATCTCCAGCCTTCGGTTTCCAGACCGGCGTGCTTTATTATCATGCAAACTGGATTGGTAACCTGGCTATCGGGATTACCGCAGTCTCTTACCTCTCCACCTTCTTCCCCATTTTAAATAATCCGGTTCCGGCAGGTCTTGCCTGTATCGCTATCGTGTGGATTTTCACCTTCGTGAATATGCTCGGCGGGACCTGGGTTAGCCGCTTAACGACTATCGGACTCGTACTGGTGCTGATCCCTGTCGTGATGACCGCGGTTATCGGCTGGCACTGGTTTGACGTTGCGACCTATCAGGCCAACTGGAACACCTCTGCGACCACTGATTCACACGCCGTGGTAAAAAGTATCCTGCTCTGCCTGTGGGCCTTCGTTGGTGTTGAATCTGCCGCCGTCAGTACCGGTATGGTGAAAAACCCGAAACGTACTGTACCGCTGGCCACCATGCTGGGTACCGCAATGGCGGGTGTCGTGTACATCGCCGCGACTCAGGTTATCGCGGGTATGTATCCTGCGTCTCAGATGGCCTCTTCCGGCGCGCCGTTCGCCGTCAGCGCCTCAACCATGCTGGGCGGCTGGGCTGCACCAGTGGTTTCTGCGTTCACCGCCTTTGCTTGCCTGACCTCTCTGGGGTCCTGGATGATGCTGGTTGGTCAGGCGGGTGTTCGCGCTGCCAGCGATGGCAACTTCCCGAAAGTGTATGGTGAACTCGACAGCAATGGTATTCCGAAAAAAGGCCTGCTGCTGGCTGCCGTTAAAATGACCGGCCTGATGATCATCATCACCATCATGAACTCCAGCGGTGGTAAAGCCTCTGACCTGTTCGGTGAACTGACCGGTATTGCCGTACTGCTGACCATGCTGCCGTACTTCTACTCCTGCGTAGACCTGATTCGCTTCGAAGGTGTCAACACTCGCAACCTGGTAAGCCTGGTGTGCTCTGTCCTGGGCTGTGCGTTCTGCTTCATCGCGCTGATGGGCGCAAGCTCCTTCGAGCTGGCCGGCACCTTCATCGTCAGCCTGATCATTCTGATGTTCTACGGTCGTAAAATGCACCAGCGTCAGCACAGCAATGACGCCACCGAACGCAAAACCGCAGACGCCCTTTAATACCTAACCCTTTTCTCTGGCTCCTTCCTTCACCTGTCACATCGTGACGGGAGGGGCCTTTCATACCTGGAGATACGACTATGAACGTTATCGCAATCATGAACCACATGGGTGTCTACTTTAAAGAAGAGCCTATCCGTGAACTGCATCGCGCCCTTGAACGTCTGGACTATCGCATTGTCTACCCGAATGACCGCGAAGACCTGATGAAGCTGATTGAAAATAACTCCCGCCTGTGCGGCGTTATCTTCGACTGGGATAAATACAACCTCGAACTGTGCGAAGAAATCAGCAAACTGAACGAATACATGCCGCTGTATGCTTTCGCCAACACCTACTCTACGCTCGACGTCAGTCTCAATGACCTGCGCATGCAGGTACGTTTCTTCGAATATGCGCTGGGCGCCGCAGACGATATCGCGGCAAAAATCAAACAGAATACCGACGAGTATATCGACACCATTCTGCCGCCGCTGACCAAAGCGCTGTTCAAATATGTTCGTGAAGGTAAATACACCTTCTGTACCCCAGGCCATATGGGCGGTACGGCGTTCCAGAAAAGCCCGGTAGGCAGCATTTTCTATGACTTCTTTGGCCCGAACACCATGAAGTCAGATATCTCCATTTCCGTGTCTGAGCTGGGCTCCCTGCTCGACCACAGCGGTCCGCATAAAGAAGCCGAAGAGTACATCGCTCGCGTCTTCAACGCCGAACGCAGCTACATGGTGACCAACGGTACGTCTACCGCCAACAAAATCGTCGGCATGTATTCCGCACCGGCAGGCAGCACTGTACTGATCGACCGTAACTGCCACAAATCGCTGACCCATCTGATGATGATGAGCGACATTACGCCGATTTACTTCCGTCCGACCCGTAACGCCTACGGCATCCTCGGCGGCATCCCGCAGAGCGAATTCCAGCGTGCGACCATCGCCAAACGCGTTAAAGAAACTCCGAACGCCACCTGGCCGGTACATGCGGTTATCACCAACTCCACGTATGACGGTCTGCTGTACAACACCGATTTCATCAAGAAAACGCTGGATGTGAAATCCATCCACTTTGACTCCGCCTGGGTACCATACACCAACTTCTCGCCGATTTATGAAGGCAAGTGCGGTATGAGCGGCGGCCGTGTGGAAGGGAAAGTGATTTATGAAACCCAGTCCACCCATAAGCTGCTGGCGGCATTCTCTCAGGCTTCCATGATCCACGTTAAAGGCGATGTCAACGAAGAAACCTTTAACGAAGCCTACATGATGCACACCACCACGTCTCCGCACTACGGTATCGTGGCCTCCACTGAAACCGCTGCCGCGATGATGAAAGGTAATGCCGGTAAGCGTCTGATTGACGGTTCTATCCAGCGTGCTATTAAGTTCCGTAAAGAGATCAAACGTCTTAAAGGCGAATCCGACGGCTGGTTCTTCGACGTATGGCAACCGGAACATATCGATGGCCCGGAATGCTGGCCGCTGCGTTCTGACAGCGCATGGCATGGTTTCAAAAACATCGATAACGAGCACATGTATCTCGACCCGATCAAAGTCACCATTCTGACTCCGGGGATGCAGAAAGACGGCACCATGGGCGACTTTGGTATTCCGGCCAGCATCGTGTCGAAATACCTCGACGAGCACGGAATCGTGGTTGAGAAAACCGGCCCGTACAACCTGCTGTTCCTGTTCAGTATCGGTATCGACAAAACCAAAGCGCTGAGCCTGCTGCGCGCGCTGACCGACTTCAAACGCGCGTTCGACCTGAACCTGCGTGTGAAAAACATGCTGCCGTCGCTGTACCGTGAAAATCCTGAATTCTATGAAAACATGCGTATTCAGGAACTGGCGCAGAACATTCACAAACTGGTTGAGCATCACAATCTGCCGGACCTGATGTTCCGCGCGTTCGAAGTGCTGCCGGCCATGGTGATGACGCCATACACCGCCTTCCAGAAAGAGCTGCACGGTCAGACCGAAGAAGTTTATCTCGAAGAGATGGTTGGCCGCGTGAACGCCAACATGATCCTGCCGTACCCTCCGGGAGTTCCACTGGTCATGCCAGGTGAAATGATCACCGAAGAAAGCCGTCCGGTGCTGGAATTCCTGCAGATGCTGTGCGAAATCGGCGCTCATTATCCGGGCTTCGAAACCGATATCCACGGCGCATACCGTCAGGCGGATGGTCGTTACACCGTTAAAGTGCTGAAAGAAAACACCAAGTAAGTTGAAGCACTAAAGGGAAGTGGCTTGCCACTTCCCTTTTTTCACGCCGTTCAGGAGATGACATGAAAACACCCTCACAACCGCGCGCGATTTATTACATCGTGGCGATTCAAATCTGGGAATACTTCAGCTTTTACGGCATGCGTGCCCTCCTCATCCTCTACCTCACTCATCAACTCGGCTTCGATGACAGCCATGCCATCAGTCTGTTTAGCGCCTACGCTTCTCTGGTTTACGTTACCCCTATTCTCGGCGGCTGGCTTGCCGACCGCCTGCTCGGCAACCGCACCGCGGTCATTGCCGGGGCACTTCTGATGACGCTTGGTCACGTCGTACTGGGCGTCGAATCTGATTCAACCTGGAGCTTATACGTCGCGCTGGCGATCATCATCTGCGGTTACGGCCTGTTTAAATCCAATATCAGCTGCCTGCTGGGCGAACTGTACGCCCCTGATGATAGCCGTCGCGACGGTGGCTTCTCGCTGCTGTATGCCGCAGGCAACGTCGGGTCTATCGCCGCGCCGATAGCCTGCGGATTGACGGCCCAATGGTACGGCTGGCACGTCGGTTTCGCCCTGGCGGGCGTCGGCATGTTTATCGGACTGCTGATCTTCTTAAGCGGCCACCAGCACTTTCGCCATACGCGCGGCGTTGATAAGCCTGCGCTACAGGCGGTCAAGTTTGCGCTGCCCACCTGGGGATGGCTGCTGGTGATGCTCTGCGTGGCGCCGGTATTCTTTACGCTGCTGCTGGAAAATGACTGGGCGGGCTATCTGCTGGCGGTGGTCTGCGTCTTCGCCGCGCAGATGGTCGCACGCATTATGATAAGGTCCCCGGAGCACCGCCGCGCGCTGTGGCAGATAGTCCTGCTGATGCTGACCGGCACGTTGTTCTGGGTACTGGCCCAGCAGGGCGGCAGCTCAATAAGCCTGTTTATCGACCACTTTGTAAACCGTCACCTGATGGCTATCGAGGTGCCGACCGCGCTGTTCCAGTCGGTCAACGCCATCGCGGTGATGACGGCAGGCGTGGTGCTGGCCTGGCTGGTACGCCCGGAAGGCAACGGACGTTCGGTGCTGCGCGTATGGTTGAAGTTTGCCTTCGGGCTGGCGCTGATGGGCGGCGGATTTATGCTGCTGGCGCTGAACGCACGGCGCGGTGAAATGCACGGTCAGGCGTCGATGGGTATGATGGTCGCCGGGTTGGCGCTGATGGGTTTTGCCGAGCTGTTTATCGACCCGGTGGCGATGGCGCAGATAACGCGCCTCAATATGCCTGGCGTCACCGGCGTGCTGACCGGTATCTACATGCTGGCGACGGGCGCGGTGGCCAACTGGCTGGCGGGCGTTGTCGCGCAGCGTACTACTGAATCGCAAATCAGCGACACCGCCATCGCCGCCTACGGGCACTTTTTCTCACAAATGGGGGAATGGACGCTGGGGGTGGTGGTCGTGATTGTGGCCGTTATCGTTATCCGACGGATGCTGAGCAGTACCACCGTTTGTGTGCCTGAGACGCCTCACGATTAAGGCGTTTTTCGCTGCCCGCGCCCGGGCAGCGAAACGATTTCCCTGCGGTGGGGGAGAATATTAAATTGCCGCGTCGTCTTCTTCGCCGGTACGGATACGAATCACGCGCGCCACGTCGAACACAAAAATCTTACCGTCACCGATTTTGCCGGTCTGCGCCGTACGGATAATGGTATCCACACAGGTATCCACAATATCGTCGGTAACGACGATTTCAATCTTCACCTTCGGCAGAAAATCCACCATGTATTCCGCACCGCGATACAGCTCGGTGTGACCTTTCTGACGGCCAAAACCTTTCACTTCCGTTACCGTCATCCCGGTGATGCCGACTTCCGCCAGCGCTTCACGCACATCATCGAGTTTGAAGGGTTTAATAATCGCATCAATCTTTTTCATGGTGTCCTGTCTTTTTAAACGCGTAACCGGTTGCTCCCTGTATCATAACGTCGGGAAAGTCGCGGTGCTACTCTTTAAAATCATTCGCATCCAGCTCATGGCGCGACAGCAGTTTGTAAAACTCGGTGCGGTTGCGCCCGGCCATGCGCGCGGCGTGGGTGACGTTGCCGCGGGTTATCTGCAAAAGCTTGCGCAGGTAGTTCAGCTCGAACTGGTTGCGGGCGTCAACGAAGGTCGGCAGCGCCGTATTCTCGCCTTCCAGCGCCTGTTCCACCAGCGCATCGCTAATCACCGGCGAGGTGGTCAGCGCCACGCACTGCTCGATAACGTTCACCAACTGGCGCACGTTGCCCGGCCAGCTTGCCGTCATCAGCCGCTTCATGGCATCGGTGGAAAACGCGCGAACGAACGGTTTATGCCTGTCGGAAGCCTGCCGCAGCAGGTGGTTCGCCAGCAGCGGAATATCTTCAGTACGTTCCGCAAGCGAGGGGATCTTCAGGCTCACCACGTTCAGGCGATAGAAGAGGTCTTCGCGAAACTCGCCGCGCGCCATCGCTTTCGGCAAATCCCGATGGGTGGCGGAAATAATGCGCACATTAATGTCGATATCGCGATTGCTGCCCAGCGGTCGCACCTTGCGCTCCTGCAGTACGCGCAGCAGCTTCACCTGCAAAGACAGGGGCATATCGCCGATTTCATCCAGAAACAGCGTGCCGCCTTCCGCCGCCTGAAACAGCCCTTCCCGGCTGCTGACCGCGCCGGTAAACGCGCCGCGCGAGTGGCCAAACAGCTCGGACTCCAACAGTTGTTCCGGTAGCGCGCCGCAGTTAATGGCGATAAAAGGCGCCGAATGGCGTGGGCTGGCGTTATGGATTGCCTGGGCGAAAATCTCCTTCCCGGTGCCGCTCTGGCCGTTAATCAGGACGCTGACGTCCGATTGCGACACCATTCTCGCCTGCTCCAGCACACGCAGCATCACGGGACTGCGGGTAACAATCGACTCGCGCCAGCGTGAGTCCGCTGACGCCGCCGTATGCACCAGCGCCTCGTCGATGGCTTTGTACAGCGCATCTTTATCTACGGGCTTGGTCAGAAAGCTAAACACGCCCTGCTGCGTTGCGGCAACCGCGTCAGGAATCGAACCATGCGCCGTGAGGATGATAACCGGCATGCCCGGCTGCCGCTTCTGGATCTCGGCAAACAGCTGCAGACCGTCCATCTCGTCCATCCGCAGATCGCTTATCACCAGGTCGACCTTTTCCCGCGCCAGTACGCGCAGGCCTTCATGGCCGCTTTCCGCCGTCACCACGGTGAACCCTTCGCTGGCCAGACGCAAACCGAGGAGTTTGAGCAGGCCAGGATCGTCATCCACCAACAGCAGGTGCGCGGGTTTACGTCCTGTCATGGCTTCACCTCATCAGCAGAAGCCGCCTCAGCCGGGGTATGGCTGCTGGACGGTTTACGGCTGGACAGCTGACGTTCAATATCCGTCAGGCTTTCCAGCTTGCGGGTAGTCAGATCGAGCTGGCTGCGCAGATCCTGCTGTTGCTGGCGCAGCGTATCCAGCTCGCCGTCTGTTGACTGCTGGAGCTTGCTGTAGCGCGAGCGCGTATCCGACAGTTGCAGTTGCAGAGCCTGGCCATCACGCCAGAGCTGGTACAGCGGTCGCACCTGAGCGGGCATCTGCGGGCTGAAGGTATCCAGGCGGGCCATCATGTCCCGGCGCTCAACAGGCGTAATTTTGGCGTTGGCGAGCAAAATGCCGCGGCGGAAGGCATCCTGCCAGCGTTCTTCATCGTGCTCGCGGGCTTCGCTGCGCAGCAGCTCCGGCGACAGACGCTGGGCGCAGTCCATGCCGCGCAGCCAGTAAAGCGGGTTTTTCTCTGTGACTTCGCCATGCAAGGCCCAGACGTCCGCACAGTCGGTCGAGAGGAAATCAGCGACCTGCTGTTGCGGTAATTGTTCTTCGGTGCTGTGTGCCTGTCCCGGTGACGTAGATGAAGAACAGCCCGCTATCAGCAGGCAGCACGCGCTCATCAAGGCGCGGCAACGCCGCGCGGACCGGGAAAAAAAGGCGATCGGACTATGGGACATATTCACCAGACGTCGTTTCATTTCGTGGATTTATCCGCTGCGATAGCCGGTAATTCAATGCGAAAACAGACATTGCCGGATGGGCTCTCAACCAGGCGCAGTTCCCCTTGCATTCGTCGTACACAGTCGCGGGCAATGCTGAGCCCCAGACCGCTGCCTTTTACCGCGCCCTTACGTTGGTGGCTGCCCTGATAAAACGGCTCGAAAATTAAGGTTTTTTCCGCATCGGGAATGGGCGTGCCGCTATTGGCGACCTCAATCCACACCTTGCTATCCTGCAAACGGCTATGAATATAAATGTTACCGGATTCAGCACCATAGTGCACCGCGTTGGAATAGAGATTGTCCAGTGCGCTCATCAGCAGCATGGGTTCTGCCTGACAAAACGCCGCATCCAGCCTAATGCCAGTATGCATCATTTTAGCGCGTGACGGTAAACTGTTTGCCGAGATAACCATCTCCACCAGAGGCGCAATCTCAACGGTTTCCAGCTCGACTGCGGTATCCGCCAGCTTGCGGTTATAATCCAGAAGCTGCTCAATGAGCTTTTGCAGATTGCGGCTGCTGTCATCAAGGATAGACACCACTTCCTTTTGTTCCGCCGTCAGTGGACCTACGACCTCATCAGCCAGCAGTTCAGTGCCTTCGCGCATGCTGGCAAGCGGGGTTTTAAGCTCGTGAGAAAGATGGCGTAAAAACTGATGCCGCTGCGACTCCAGCCAGGAGAGGCGCTCGCTCAGCCAGATGATACGCTGACCGACTGAACGCAGCTCGCGAGGGCCGGTAAACATCACCGCGCTACCGATGGATTTCCCTTCGCCAAGGCGGTTTATCATCCGCTCAATCCCCTTCACCGGACCGATGATCATACGGGTAAACAGCAGCACCATCGTCAGACTCACCAGGAACAGCACCAGCGCCTGCCAGCCGAAAAAACGCCCGCGTTCGGCAATCTCCTGCTGAAGCTGCTGTCCGCGCGAGAAAATGACCGCGCGCGTTGCCTGCACCATCTCGCTGTTCGCCGCGGCAAACGCGTCCAGATTCGCCGCAAAGGTCGCTTCCGGGGCGCTGTTTTGACAGCGCAGTTGCGCCAGCACGTCCAGATCGTTACGTAGCGTCTGATACAGTTTGTCATCCGGCAAAACACCCGCATGAGCATCCAGCATGTCGCTATAGCGCTTGCGCTGTCCCTGATACACCGTCGCAAGCGTGGCGTCGTCCAGTACGCAATACTGGCGATAGCTGCGCTCCATTTCGACCGCGGCGTTGATCATCGCCTCGCTGCGCCGGGCATCGATCAGGGTCGTCTGGTTGGTCATCGCCGCCTGGGCGCTTAAGGCGTTAAGGCTTTGCCACGCCTGCCAGGCCAGTACCAGCAGCGGGATCAGGATCAGCAGAAACGACAGCATGACCAGTTGGCGTAATGAGCGGGGAAAAAGAGACCAGCGTTTCAATCGGTTCGTCTCAAAATGAGGGCTTTCAGGAATGCTAACTGAGGATGTGGCGCAGATACAACAAAGCCGGGTAAAAACCCGGCTTTGTGATGGAATAAGGCGGTGCCTAACTCAACGTTTCGCCCGAGGTTTGATATAGCTACGCTGATATCAGAAAGTTGGACGGCAGGCACCTGTTTGTGCGTCATTCGAATTTTATGTAGCACGTCCCTAAGGGGCTGACATAAGCAGGTGAATGAGCCACTGTCATTTATTATGCAGCAACTGTGCCACAATAAAAAGAAAATATTTAATGCAATGATAAATAACGATTTTCGTATTTATTTTTAAACTGCGCAGTCCAGCCGTTTTTTGGAAAAGTGTCGCCAAATGGCAACACCTCTACAGAGCAAAAAATAAATCCACTAATATCAAATAAATAAGTGTCGCCATTTAGCGACACTCCATTTCCCCTGTGTCGCGTATTCCCGACACGTTTTTCCTCCACCATAAAAAAACCCTTCGCCACATGGCGAAGGGTTTTTATCCCATAATCGCGTTAGCCTAACTGTTTACGGGCATTGCGGAAGATACGCATCCACGGACCGTCTTCGCCCCAGTTTTCCGGGTGCCATGAGTTGGCAACGGTACGGAACACGCGCTCCGGGTGCGGCATCATGATGGTCACGCGTCCGCTTTCGTTGGTCACCGCCGTGATCCCGTTCGGCGAGCCGTTCGGGTTAGCCGGATAAGACTGCGTCACCTTGCCAAAGTTATCAACATAGCGCAGCGCCACCAGTCCCTCGTTTTCAAGCTTCGCCAGATGTGCCGCATCGCGCACTTCAACGCGGCCTTCACCGTGCGATACAGCGACAGGCATCTGCGACCCCACCATTCCCTGCAGCAGCAGCGATGGGCTCTGGGTGACTTCCACCAGGCTGAAACGGGCTTCGAAACGATCCGAATGGTTGCGGACAAAACGCGGCCACAGGCTGCTGCCCGGAATCAGCTCGCGCAGGTTCGACATCATCTGGCAACCGTTACAGACCCCCAACGCCAGCGTCTGCGGACGGTGGAAGAAGGTCTCAAACTCATCCCGCACACGCTCGTTGAACAGGATAGACTTCGCCCACCCCTCGCCCGCCCCCAGTACGTCGCCGTAGGAGAAACCGCCGCACGCCACCAGCGACTGGAACTCCGCAAGACCGCGACGCCCCGCCAGCAGGTCGCTCATATGGACGTCAATGGCGTCAAAACCCGCGCGGTAGAAGGCAGCCGCCATCTCCACATGCGAGTTCACTCCCTGCTCGCGCAGAATCGCCACCTTTGGACGCGCACCTTTGGCGATGTACGGCGCCGCCACGTCATCGTTCAGTTTGAACGTCAACTTCACGTTCAGACCCGGGTCGTTATCGTGCGCTTTCGCCTGATGCTCCTGATCGGCGCACTCCGGGTTGTCGCGCAGGCGCTGCATCTGCCAGGTGGTTTCCGCCCACCAGACGCGCAGGGTCGTGCGGCTTTCGCTAAAGACCGGATGTCCGTCGGCGGTAATCGTGAAGCGATCCCCGACCACGGCTTTACCCAGGTAGTGCACGCAATCGGCAAGACCGTGAGAGGCCAGCAGAGATTCCACCGCTTCGCGATCCTGCGCGCGCACCTGGATAACCCCGCCCAGCTCTTCATTAAACAGCGTCGCCAGATGGTCGCTGCCCAGCGCGGCGATGTTGACATCAACGCCGCAGTGGCCGGTAAACGCCATCTCAGCAAGCAGAACCAGCAGGCCGCCGTCTGAGCGGTCATGCCAGGCCAGCAGCTTACGCTGGGCCACCAGCGCCTGCATCGCATCGTAGAAGCCTTTCAACTGCTCGACGCTGCGTACATCGGCAGGTTTATCGCCAAGCTGACGGTACACCTGAGCAAGCGCTGTCGCGCCCAGCGCGTTGTGGCCAAGGCCCAGGTCAATCAGCAGCAGGGCGTTATCGTCGGTAGAGAGTTGCGGCGTGACGGTGCTGCGCACGTCCTCGACACGGGCAAACGCGGAAATCACCAGCGACAGCGGTGAGGTCATCTCGCGCTGCTCGCTGCCTTCCTGCCAGCGGGTTTTCATCGACATGGAGTCTTTACCCACCGGAATGGTCAGACCCAGCGCCGGACAAAGCTCTTCACCCACCGCTTTCACTGCGGCGTACAGACCCGCGTCTTCGCCCGGGTGACCGGCAGCGGCCATCCAGTTCGCCGACAGCTTGATGCGTTTGATATCGCCAATCTGCGTACCGGCGATGTTGGTCAGCGCTTCGCCGACCGCCAGACGCGCGGAAGCGGCAAAGTCCAGCAGCGCGACCGGCGCACGCTCGCCCATCGCCATCGCTTCGCCGTAGTAGCTATCGAGGCTGGCGGTGGTCACCGCGCAGTTCGCCACCGGGACCTGCCACGGGCCTACCATCTGATCACGCGCCACCATGCCGGTCACGGTACGGTCGCCGATAGTGACGAGGAAGGTTTTTTCCGCCACTGTCGGCAGATGCAGCACGCGCTTCACGGCGTCGGCAATGCTAATGCCGTGGCGATCCAGCGCCTCGCCTTTCGCGGTTAAGGTCAGCACATCGCGGGTCATCTTCGGCGTTTTACCGAGCAGAACGTCCAGCGGCAGATCAATGGGCTGATCATCGAAATGGGTATCATGCAGGCTGAGGTGCTTCTCTTCCGTCGCCTCGCCGATCACCGCGTACGGCGCGCGCTCGCGGCGGCACAGGGCATCGAACAGCGGCAACTGCTCCGGCGCGACGGCCAGCACATAGCGCTCCTGGGACTCGTTACACCAGATTTCCAGCGGGCTCATTCCCGGCTCGTCGCTCAGAATATCGCGCAGCTCAAAGCGCCCGCCGCGACCGCCATCGCTCACCAGTTCCGGCATCGCGTTCGACAAACCGCCAGCGCCAACGTCGTGGATAAACAGAATCGGGTTCTCTTCGCCCATCTGCCAGCAGCGGTCGATCACTTCCTGGCAGCGGCGTTCCATCTCCGGGTTGTCACGCTGTACGGAGGCAAAATCCAGATCCGCATCGGACTGACCGGACGCCATTGACGACGCCGCGCCGCCGCCCAGGCCGATATTCATCGCCGGGCCGCCCAACACAATCAGCTTCGCGCCGACCGGGATCTCGCCTTTCTGCACGTGGTCGGCGCGAATGTTGCCGATACCGCCCGCCAGCATAATCGGCTTGTGGTAGCCGCGAAGCTCTTCGCCGTTGTGGCTATTGACCTTCTCTTCATAGGTACGGAAGTAACCGTTCAGCGCAGGGCGGCCGAATTCGTTGTTAAACGCCGCGCCGCCAAGCGGGCCATCGGTCATGATATCGAGCGCGTTTACGATGCGATCCGGTTTACCGAAATCCTCTTCCCACGGCTGCTCGAAGCCCGGGATACGCAGGTTCGAGACCGAGAAACCCACCAGACCCGCTTTCGGCTTAGCGCCGCGCCCGGTCGCCCCTTCGTCGCGAATTTCGCCGCCGGAACCGGTCGCCGCCCCCGGCCATGGTGAAATCGCCGTTGGGTGGTTGTGGGTTTCGACCTTCATCAGGATATGCACAGGCTCCTGATGGAAATCGTAACGGCTGGCGTCGCCATCAGCGAAGAAACGGCCAACGCTCGATCCTTCCATCACGGCGGCGTTATCTTTATACGCTGACAGCACGTGATCCGGCGTGGTTTCGAAGGTGTTCTTGATCATTTTGAACAGCGACTTCGGCTGCTGTTCGCCGTCAATCACCCAGTCGGCGTTGAAAATCTTATGGCGACAATGTTCAGAGTTTGCCTGCGCGAACATGTACAGCTCGATATCGTTCGGGTTGCGGTTCAGGGTGGTGAACGCATCGAGAAGATAGTCAATCTCGTCATCCGCCAGCGCAAGGCCCAGGCGCAGGTTCGCGTCGGCCAGCGCCTGACGCCCCTGCCCCAGGACATCGACGCTGGAAACTGGCGTCGGCTGATGGTGAGCAAAAAGTTTTTCCGCCTCCTGCAAGGCACTGAATACACATTCCATCATGCGGTCATGTAGCGCAGCGGCAACCTCATGCCACTGCGCCTGCGTCAGGGTTGGCGCATCGATATAGTACGCCACGCCGCGCTCAATGCGGCTTATCTGCGTCAGTGCGCAGTTGTGGGCGATATCGGTAGCTTTTGAAGACCAGGGGGAGATGGTGCCAGGGCGGGGGGTGACGAGCAGCAGTTTTCCGGCGGGAGTGTGGCTTTGCAGCGCTGGGCCGTACTGCAGCAAACGCGCCAGGCGGGCATGCTCATCGTCTGAGAGCGGAGCGTTCAGCTCGGCAAAGTGCACATACTCGGCGTAAATGTTGCTGACCGGAAGGTGGGCTGCCTGAAAACGTGCCAGCAGTTTGGTAATACGAAATGCAGACAGTGCAGGCGAACCACGCAGAATTTCCATCATAAGTCTCTCGTCTTCTGGGTTTCAGTGTGCGCAATGGCGGAAAACGGGCGTCATTATAGTGAATCCTGAGCGTCGACGAAACCGTTTGCGTCGAAATAAAATCACCACCGCCTTTTATCAATCGTTGTGACTCGCTTCACTAATCAGTTGCCAATTGGCGGAATGTTAAGCAAAATGCCGCTCACCCCGTCCAAACGTCGAATGTTAACATGGTAATTGCTGGCTGAACCTGCCTGGAACACAGAGAATTAACTAATTGAAAAAATTAAAGATTAATTATCTGTTTATCGGCATAGTCACCCTGCTATTGGCAGCGGCGTTATGGCCCTCTATTCCCTGGTTTAGTAAACCAGAGAACCGTATCGCCGCTATTCAGGCGAGCGGTGAGCTGCGCGTCAGCACCATTGTCTCTCCCCTGACCTTCGCCAACCTCAATGAAAAAGATTACGGCCTGGATTATGAGCTGGCGCAACAGTTTGCCGATTACCTCGGCGTCAAGCTGAAGGTGACCGTACGCCAGAATATCAGCCAGTTGTTTGACGACCTCGATCGCGGCGATGCCGATATGCTGGCTGCAGGCCTGGTCTATAACAGTGAGCGCATTAAACGCTATCAGTCCGGCCCAACCTATTACTCCGTCTCCCAGCAGTTGGTGTATCGTAAAGGTGGCTTCCGGCCGCGCTCGCTGTCCGACATTGGGCCGCAGCAGTTGATCATCGCGCCGGGACACGTCGCGATTAACGACCTGCAGGCGCTGAAAGCGAAAAAATACCCTGGCCTTACCTGGACGGTGGATGACAAACGCAGCAGCGCCGAATTAATGGAAGCGGTGCTGGAAGGCAAGCTCGAATACACCATCGCCGACTCCGTCGCGATAAGCCTCTTTCAGCGCGTCCATCCGGAACTGGCAGTAGCGCTGGATATTACCGACGAACAGCCGGTCACCTGGTTTAGCCTGAAGGACGATGACAACACCCTGCCGGCGGCGATGCTCGATTTCTTCAACAACATGAATGAAGACGGCACCCTCGCCCGCCTGGAGGAGAAGTATCTGGGGCACGGCGATGGCTTCGACTATGTCGATACCCGCACCTTCCTGCGCGCCATCGACAACGTGTTGCCCGACCTTCAGCCATTGTTCCAGAAGTACGCCACTGAGATAGACTGGCGTCTGCTGGCGGCGATTGCCTATCAGGAGTCGCACTGGGATCCGCAGGCGACTTCCCCGACCGGCGTGCGCGGACTGATGATGCTGACCAAAAACACTGCCCAAAGCCTGGGACTGACCGACCGCACCGACGCAGAACAAAGCGTCAGCGGCGGCATGCGCTACCTGCAGGATATGATGGGGAAAGTGCCGGACACGATCCCCAGAGACGAGCGTATCTGGTTTGCGCTGGCGGCCTACAACATGGGTTATGCCCATATGCTGGACGCCCGCGCCCTGACAGCGAAGCAAAAGGGCGATCCGGACAGCTGGGCCGACGTGAAGCAGCGTCTGCCGTTACTGAGCCAGAAGCCGTATTACACCCGGCTCACCTACGGCTATGCGCGGGGGCACGAGGCCTATGCTTATGTGGAAAATATTCGTAAGTACCAGATAAGCCTGGTGGGATACCTGGTGGAAAAAGAGAAGAAAGTGGCGAAGGCGATTGAAATAGCCCATGACTACCCCGCCGTCAGCGCGAGCGAGCTTAACCGCAACAACTTCGGCATGCTGCCGTTTATTTCGCTGTCGCCGAACGAAAACTCCGGCCAGATTGAAGTGACGGCGCCGAATATGCTGGTCGACGCCCGGCGCCGCTAGGGCCGTTCGTTACGTTTTTGCGCCTTAATTTGCGCCCGACGCGCCCGGAAGAAATCACTCAGCATCGCGGAGCACTCCCCGGCAAGCACACCTTCAGTGACCTCGACCCGATGGTTCATTCCCGGATGATGCAGCACGTCCATCAGCGAACCCGCCGCGCCGGTTTTGGCGTCACGCGCGCCAAACACAACGCGCCCAATTCGGCTGTGCACCATCGCCCCCGCGCACATAACGCAGGGCTCAAGGGTGACGTACAGCGTGGTATCAATAAGCCGGTAGTTTTGCAGCACCAGTCCGCCCTGACGCAGCGCCATGATCTCCGCATGGGCGGTAGGATCGTGACGGCCAATCGGTCGGTTCCAGCCTTCGCCAATCACCTGGTTTTGATACACCAGTACCGCCCCGACCGGGACCTCCCCTTCATCCCAGGCCCGCTGAGCAAGCCCCAGCGCATGACGCATCCAGTATTCATGGTTCAGTTCAGTATCGGACACGGTGGTCACTCCGGCAGAAAAAGCGGGGCGCATTATACATAGCAGCGATACATTATTCGAGTGGCTGCAGCTCGCCCTGCGGCGTAACCCGCCAGCGGTGCTGGCAGAGACAGAGCAGCGGATTATCCTGATTGCTGTCGCTATAGCCGCTATACAGTTGCAGCGGCGCGCCCAGCTTTTTTTCCAGCTGCGCGACTTTCTCGTGACCCAAGCAGCGCAGGGTCAGCACCCAACCGCCGTAGCCCCGCGTCACCTGGCTGGCGATAAGGTTGACCTGCGCCAGCCAGAGGGTGTCGACGTAGACCTGCTCCACCAGCGACTGCGGCGACCCGGTAATAAGCCAGACGTCAGCATCGGTACTGGTAAGGTAGTGCGTCAGGCGCTGATGTACGGCGGGAAATTCGGTGACGCGTTCACGAAAACGCGCCACAAAGCGGGCTTCCCGCGCCCTGAGCACCGCCTCAGAGTGACCAAAGGTTGCGCCCCACAGCAGCAGGCTCATCGGCCAACGCGCCGCGCGCCCCTTAATGAGCAGCCCCAAAACGATCGCAGGCGACAGCAGCAGCACCAGCAGCGCATTCGGCAACGAGCGCCGCACGAGATAGCGCAGGAAAGCGCCAAAAAGATCCTGCTGATGCAACGTGCCATCAAGATCAAAAAAGACCACCCGACGCCGGTTACCCACTCTCGCGCTCTCCCTCATTGTCATGACGGTATCATCGTTATTCCTGATAAATAGCCTATCAGATAGCACCTCACATTTGTTAAAACGTTCAGCAATGTATCTTTAACTCTCCATAATGAGGGCGTATCCTGTTGATAAAAATAATGAATCACTTAACCTTTCGTCGATATTTTCCCCTGCGGCCGCATTGTTAAGTACGATAATCCTCTATAATCGAATAAAAAATTCTGGCAGTAGGCCAACCCCTGGTCCTCTGGAGAGCAAATGAACTGTTTAATCCGCATCCGCCAGCGCTACCCAGGGCTTGCGCAGAGCGATAAAAAACTGGCCGATTTTATTCTGGCGCAGCCCGATCAGGCGCGTCATCTCAGCTCGCAGCAGCTGGCAAGCGAAGCTGGTGTCAGTCAGTCAAGCGTGGTGAAGTTCGCCCAGAAAATGGGATTCAAAGGATTTCCGGCGCTCAAGCTGGCGCTAAGCGAAGCGCTGGCGAGCAATCCGAACCCACACTCCATGCCGGTGCATAACCAGATCCGCGGCGACGATCCGCTACGCCTGGTCGGCGAGAAGCTAATCAAGGATAATGTCGCCGCGATGCACGCCTCGCTTGATGTGAACAGCGAGGATAAGCTTCTGGAAAGCGTGACGCTTTTGCGCAACGCCCGGCGCATTATTATCACCGGCATCGGCGCTTCCGGGCTGGTGGCGCGCAATTTCAGCTGGAAGCTGATGAAAATCGGCTTTAACGCTGTGGCGGAACAGGACATGCACGCGCTGCTGGCGACCGTACAGGCGATGACGCAGGACGATCTGCTGCTGGCCATCTCCTACTCCGGCGAGCGGCGCGAGATCAACCTCGCCGCGGACGAAGCGCTGCGCGTCGGTGGAAAGATCCTGGCGATCACCGGTTTTTCACCCAATGCGTTGCAGCAGCGAGCCTCGCACTGCCTGTATACCATTGCTGAAGAGCAGGCGACCCGTAGCGCGGCTATCTCATCCACCAGCGCGCAAATGATGCTGACGGATCTTCTGTTTATGGGACTGGTGCAGCAGGATCTGGAGAATGCGCCGGATCGTATTCGTCACAGCGAGGCGCTGGTGAAAAAACTGGTCTGAACAGAGAATGAGCGTATAATGCCCGCCCTGTTTGTGTTGTTTCTGAGAGTTTCCTGATGGCGCTGTTAATCACCAAAAAATGCATCAACTGCGATATGTGCGAACCGGAATGCCCGAACGAGGCGATTTCAATGGGCGACAGCATTTATCAGATTAACAGTGACCGCTGCACCGAGTGCGTAGGGCATTACGACACCCCAACCTGTCAGAAGGTATGCCCGATCCCCAATACGATTATTAAGGATCCAGGGCACGCGGAAAACGAAGAGCAGTTGTGGGATAAATTCGTCCTGCTACACCACGCCGATAAGCTTTAGCTTTCAACAATCACCGTAGCGCAGGCATAGTGGCGCTCGTCAGCAAGCGTGACATGAATATGCGCCACACCTAAACGCTGCGCCAGACGTTCCGCCTCGCCCCACAAACGCAGCTTCGGCTTGCCCAGCACATCGTTGTAAACCTCAAACTGATTGAACGCCAGACCGTTGCGAATACCGGTACCCAGCGCTTTCGCTGCGGCTTCTTTGACCGCAAAGCGTTTTGCCAGAAAGCGCACCGGCTGCTGGTGCACTTCCCAGATGAGCCACTCGTTATCGCTTAACACCCGTTTCGCCAGGCGATCGCCGCTTCGGGCGATCACCGCTTCGATACGGGAGATTTCGACGATGTCGGTGCCCAGACCAAGAATGGCCATTACCCGCGCGCTTCCAGCATCAGACGCTTCATCTCAGCCACCGCCTCTTTCAGACCGCTCATCACCGCACGACCGATAATCGCGTGGCCAATGTTCAGCTCATGCATTTCCGGCAACGCGGCGATGGCTTTGACGTTATGGTAGGTCAGACCATGACCGGCGTTCACCTTCAGCCCCAGGCTCGCAGCGTAGGTTGCCGCTTTCGCGATACGCGCCAGCTCTTTCGCCTGCGTCTCTTCCGTTTTGGCATCCGCATAGCAGCCGGTATGAATTTCGATATACGGGGCGCCAACCTCGGCTGCGGCTTTGATCTGCTCATCATCGGCGTCGATAAACAGCGATACCTGAATACCGGCATCCGCCAGGCGTTTGCAGGCGTCACGCATTTTGTCGCGCTGGCCGGCCACGTCCAGACCGCCTTCGGTGGTCACTTCCTGACGCTTTTCCGGCACCAGGCAGCAGAAATGCGGTTTGGTTTCGCAGGCGATAGCCAGCATCTCTTCGGTGACCGCCATTTCCAGGTTCATTCGGGTGTCGAGCGTCTGGCGTAAAATACGCACATCGCGATCGGTAATATGGCGACGATCTTCACGTAAATGCACGGTGATACCGTCTGCCCCGGCCTGCTCGGCGATAAACGCCGCCTGCACCGGGTCAGGGTACGCCGTTCCACGCGCGTTACGTAAAGTGGCAATGTGGTCAATGTTGACGCCTAACAGTAATTCAGCCATGACAATCCTCGTTAATCATTATTCGTTTTCACTGCGCGTTTTGGCATAAATTGCCGGAACAGCTCCCGGCTTTTTAACGGCTTGCCCCCAAGATACGGCTTTAGCGCCATACGGGTAAAGCGTTTCGCAGCGCGCAATGTATCAACATCCGGAAATTCTCGTGCATCAAGCGCTTTCAACTGTCGCCCGGTAAAGGTGCTGTTGTCGAAAACGACGCTGGCGATAAACCCTTTTTCCTCACGGTAGCGATAGGTCATGGTGTCATCGACCTCCTCACCGCTGCCCGCGCAGTGCAGGAAATCGACGCCGTAACCTAAATGGCCGAGCAGCGCGAGCTCAAAACGCCTGAGCGCGGGTTCAGGGGAACAAGTGGCGCCAGCAAGCGCCTGAATACAGTGCAGATAATCAAAAAAGAGTTCAGAAAAGCGGGTCTCATGTTCGAGCACACGGGAGATAAGCTCATTGACATAAAGACCGCTGTAGAGCGTGATGCCGCTGAGCGGCAGCGCCAGCGAGACCGCCTCCGCGCTGCGCAACGTTTTAACATCGCCGCGCCCGCCAAAACGGACCAACAGGGGGGTAAAAGGCTGCAAGGCGCCTTTCAGATTAGAACGTTTGGAACGTGCGCCTTTAGCGACAAGGCGCACGCGACCCGACTCTTCCGTGAAGACGTCCAGCATCAGGCTGGTTTCGCTCCAGGGGCGACTATGCAGGACGAAAGCGCGCTGCCAGCCCTCCATGAGCGTTTACTCAGAGATCGTCAACGTAACCGAGACTGCGCAGCGCGCGCTCGTCGTCGGCCCAGCCGGATTTCACTTTCACCCACAGCTCCAGGTGAACCGGCGCTTCGAACATTTCCTGCATGTCTTTACGGGCTTCGATACCGATGGTTTTGATCTTGGCGCCTTTGTTGCCGATGACCATCTTTTTCTGCCCTTCGCGCTCAACGAGAATAAGCCCGTTGATGTCGTAACCGCCGCGCTCGTTAGTCACAAAACGCTCGATCTCAACAGTCACGGAGTACGGCAGTTCGGCACCGAGGAAACGCATCAGCTTCTCGCGGATGATTTCAGAAGCCATAAAGCGCTGCGAACGGTCGGTAATGTAATCTTCCGGGAAGTGGTGAATAGCCTCCGGCAGATGCTTGCGAACGATGCTCGCGATGGTATCGACGTTCATCCCGGTTTCCGCGGAGAGAGGCACGATATCGAGGAAATTCATCTGGCTTGCCAGGAACTGCAGGTGCGGCAGCAGATCCGCTTTTTCCTGCACGTTATCCACCTTGTTCACCGCAAGGATCACCGGCGCTTTACCTTCGCGCAGCTTGTTGAGCACCATTTCGTCATCCGGTGTCCAGCGAGTGCCTTCCACAACGAAAATCACCAGCTCAACGTCGCCGATGGAGCTGCTCGCCGCTTTGTTCATCAGGCGGTTGATCGCGCGTTTTTCTTCCATATGCAGGCCCGGAGTATCAACATAAATCGCCTGATACTCGCCTTCGGTATGGATACCGACGATGCGGTGACGCGTGGTCTGCGCTTTACGGGAGGTGATCGAAATCTTCTGCCCGAGCAGTTTGTTCAGCAGGGTGGATTTGCCAACGTTAGGACGTCCAACGATGGCAATAAATCCGCAATAGGTTTTGTCGTCGCTCATTCCAGCTCCAGTTTTTTCAGCGCCTGTTCGGCGGCAGCCTGCTCCGCCTTACGACGGCTGGAACCCGTGCCAACCACTGGTTCACTCAGGCCACTGACCTGGCAGTGGATAGTAAATTCCTGATCGTGGGCTTCGCCACGAACCTGCACCACCAGATAGGACGGTAGCGGCAGGTGGCGGCCCTGTAAATATTCCTGCAAACGGGTTTTCGGATCTTTTTGCTTATCACCCGGGCTAATTTCATCCAGTCGTGTCTGATACCAGGAGAGGATCAGCTGCTCAACGGTCTGAATATCGCTGTCGAGGAATACGCCGCCAATCAGCGCCTCGACGGTGTCCGCGAGAATCGACTCACGACGAAAACCGCCGCTTTTCAGCTCACCCGGCCCCAGACGCAGGCATTCGCCCAGCTCAAACTCACGGGCGATTTCCGCCAGCGTATTGCCACGCACCAGCGTCGCGCGCATACGGCTCATATCGCCCTCGTCAACGCGCGGAAAACGGTGATACAGCGCGTTGGCGATGACGTAACTTAAAATGGAGTCGCCGAGGAACTCCAGACGCTCGTTGTGTTTGCTACTGGCACTGCGATGGGTTAATGCCTGTTGCAACAGCTCCTGATGATGAAAAGTGTAGCCCAGCTTACGTTGAAGCCGATTAATTACGATGGGGTTCATGTGTTACCAATAAAATGAATGCGTCAAAAATTCAGCACACGAAACCGACCTGAAATAACCAACGCGGTTTCGTGTGCCGTGGCTCCCGAGCGGGCGCCAACCTAAAACTTCGGGGGGATATTCTATACGCAACGGGGGGGGATGTCGTTAGTCTGAAGGAATTTATATTCTAAATATTTCATGCCGCCGCGTATTTGCGGCGGCATGAACAAAAAACGCGAAATTAATGGATGCCGCCAATACGATTTAAACGTACGCCGGTCGGCCATTCGCCTTCTTGTTTTTCAAAGCTCATCCAGATGCCAACCGCTTTACCCACCAGGTTCGCCTCAGGAACGAAGCCCCAGTAGCGGCTGTCGGCGCTGTTGTCGCGGTTGTCGCCCATCATGAAGTAGTGGCCTGGCGGCACAACCCAGGTCGCCAGCGGCTGGCCTGGTTGCTGGTAGTACATTCCCAACTGATCCTGCGCGATAGGCACCGTCAGAATGCGGTGGGTCACATCGCCGAGCGTCTCTTTACGCTCCGTCAGACGCACGCCGTTTTCTTTGCGCTCGCCCTTCGGCAACTGCCAGAAACCGCTGGTCGCTTCCCCGCCGTTACGACGAGCAAACGTCTGGACGAAATCGCTCGCCTCAACGTTTGAGTAGGTCACCGGCAGCGCGTTGCCGCAGGCCCGGCCTGAACTGCAGCCTGGCTGAATGGTGAGCTCTTTCGCGACCGGATCGTAGGTGACTTTATCCCCGGGAACGCCAATCGCGCGCTTAATATAGTCCAGGCGCGGATCTTCGGGATATTTGAACACCACGATATCGCCACGTTTCGGATGTCCCGTTTCGATTAGCGTCTTCTGATAAATAGGATCTTTAATTCCGTAGGCGTATTTCTCCACCAGAATAAAGTCCCCGATCAGCAGCGTCGGCATCATCGAGCCCGAAGGAATTTGAAACGGCTCATAGATAAACGAGCGCACCACCAGCACGATCGCCAGCACCGGGAATACCGATGCCCCGGTTTCCAGCCAGCCCGGTTTCGGGTCGACTTTCTTCAGGGTCTTAGGATCAAGCGAATTCCCCGTCGCCGCCTGCGCGGCGGCCTGACGTTCACGGCGTTTTGGTGCAAAAATAAACTTATCCAGGCACCATAAGACGCCCGTCACCAGGGTAGCCACGACCAGGATCAGGGCAAACATGTTCGCCATGCCAACTCCTTAAGGGTTATTTACTGTCTTTACCGACATGCAGAATGGCGAGGAACGCTTCCTGCGGCAGCTCAACGTTACCAACCTGCTTCATACGCTTCTTACCTTCTTTCTGCTTCTGCAGCAGTTTTTTCTTACGGCTGACGTCACCGCCATAGCATTTTGCCAGAACGTTTTTACGCAGCTGTTTCACCGTTGAACGCGCAATAATGTGGTTGCCGATGGCCGCCTGAATCGCGATATCAAACTGCTGGCGCGGGATCAGCTCTTTCATCTTCTCCACCAGCTCGCGACCGCGGTACGGCGCGTTGTCGTTGTGGGTGATCAGCGCCAGCGCGTCGACGCGCTCGCCGTTGATCAGCACATCCACACGCACCATGTTGGACGCCTGGAAGCGTTTGAAGTTGTAGTCCAGCGACGCATAGCCGCGTGAGGTCGACTTCAGACGATCGAAGAAGTCGAGCACCACCTCCGCCATCGGGATTTCATAGGTCAGCGCCACCTGTTTACCGTGGTAAACCATGTTGGTCTGCACGCCGCGTTTCTCGATGCACAGGGTTATCACGTTGCCGAGGAACTCTTGCGGCAGCAGCATATGACATTCGGCGATCGGCTCACGCAGTTCCTGAATGTTGTTCAGCGCCGGCAGTTTGGACGGGCTGTCGACGTAGATAATCTCTTTCGAGGTGGTCTCAACTTCGTAAACTACCGTCGGCGCGGTGGTGATCAGATCGAGATCGTATTCACGTTCCAGACGCTCCTGAATGATCTCCATGTGCAGCAGGCCGAGGAAGCCGCAGCGGAAGCCGAAGCCCAGCGCCGTCGAGCTTTCCGGTTCGTAGAACAGGGAAGCATCGTTCAGGCTCAGTTTGCCCAGCGCATCGCGGAAGTTTTCATAGTCATCGGAGCTGACCGGGAACAGACCTGCGTAAACCTGCGGTTTGACTTTCTTAAAGCCTGGCAGCGCTTTGTCCGCCGGGTTACGGGCCGTAGTCAGGGTATCCCCTACCGGCGCGCCGAGAATGTCTTTAATGGCGCACACCAGCCAGCCTACCTCGCCACATTTCAGCTCGGTACGGTCAACCTGTTTCGGGGTAAAGATGCCGAGACGGTCAGCGTTGTAGACCTGACCGGTGCTCATTACCTTGATTTTGTCGCCTTTACGCATGGTGCCGTTTTTAATACGCACCAGCGACACGACGCCAAGGTAGTTATCAAACCAGGAGTCGATAATCAGCGCCTGCAGCGGCGCATCCGGGTCGCCTTCCGGCGGCGGGATATCGCGCACCAGACGTTCCAGCACGTCGGGAACGCCGACGCCGGTTTTCGCCGAGCAGCGAACCGCGTCGGTGGCATCAATACCCACGATATCTTCAATCTCATCTGCCACGCGCTCAGGGTCGGCCGCAGGCAGGTCGATCTTGTTGAGAACCGGAACCACTTCCAGGTCCATTTCCATCGCGGTATAGCAGTTTGCCAGCGTTTGCGCTTCTACACCCTGCCCGGCGTCAACCACCAGCAGCGCGCCTTCACAGGCCGCCAGAGAACGAGAAACTTCATACGAGAAGTCAACGTGGCCCGGGGTATCGATAAAGTTCAGCTGGTACGTCTCGCCATCGACGGCTTTGTAATCCAGCGTCACGCTTTGCGCTTTGATAGTGATGCCGCGTTCGCGTTCCAGATCCATAGAATCAAGAACCTGGGCTTCCATTTCACGATCAGAAAGGCCACCGCAAATCTGGATAATACGGTCAGACAACGTCGACTTACCGTGGTCGATGTGAGCAATGATCGAAAAGTTACGTATATTCTTCATATTAGAGTTAATTATGCCTTACGAATTCCTGGAGGCCGCTGTTCTGCGCCTGACGTATTGATCGTTCGAAAACGCCGCATTCTACACTACATCTCCGTCACCAGGAAATGCTCTTCCGGCAAGCATAGCGGTTACCAGAAGGGAGATCCCGTGACAGAGGTAAATAAAGATAAAAGCCAGTGAATTCACTGGCCCATTTCAGAAGATGTGGTATCGGTACGCAGCAGTTCTGGCGGTAAGCCGACGCTTAAAATTGTCGGCTGTAGGGCATCGCGCGCCGCCAGTTTCGGCGACAGGCCGCGGGCGATGAGAAAACCACCAACGCCGCCGAGCAGCGCGCCAGTCAGCGCCGCCAGATCGCTGCCAAAGAAAAGCTGGAACAGCGCTGCGACGGTGAAGAGCCCGAACAGCGGCGTCATGTAAACCAGCAGTGCGGAAGTCAGCAGACTGCCTTCGCCAATACCCAGCTCCACTTTTTGTCCAACAGACAGCGGCTGCGCGCTTGGCACGCTGATCGTGTGCTGGGTTTGCGGCCCGAGTTTATTGAGCACCCGGCTGCCGCAGCCTACACGAGAAGCACAACTGCTGCATGAGGCTTTAACGTCGCAGCTGACCTGCGCTACGCCGTCATGCCAGGTGATGACGGTCGCCCACTCTTTGATCATGGCGACGTTCCTGGTTTAATGCTGTCGGCAATGCGCTTCGCCGTCTGCGGCGGCAGTTCGCCGACGATGGTGATTTCCGCGTTATCGCGCACCGTGGTGCTCACGGTACGGCGGCCGGTACGCAGCATCTGCTCGCTGCTGGTCGGCGTGGCGCGGTTAATGTTCACCGAGAAGCTGAACAAACCATCGGAATAGAGCTTGGACTCCACCGGGGTATCGATGGTCGGTAGCCTGCGCCGACTCTCTGCAACCTCGACAAACCCCTCGGGCAGCCAGGCTGGCGCCCAACTGAATTTCGCTTTATCGCCGGACGGAACGGAGAGCTGCGGCGGCAAGCTGGCTTTCGCCAGATTTTGCATATAGTCGCTCACCTGAGGGCTGACGGAAAACGAAATCACGCGGAACTGCTCCAGCGTTTCGCCATCGCGATCCAGCAGGTCAACGCGCATCGGCAGCTTGGTTTCCGCATCCAGCCAGACAATATAGCTGTAGCGGGTACCGTCTCTCGCCACCACGCGGATCACCTCGCACAGCCGGTCCGCGATGCGGGTGCGACCAACAGAGATGAAATCATAGTACGGCGAGAGGCGTTTAAAATCGGTATAGATTAGCGAAGGCAGCGAGTCGACGATGTAATCGCCGTTGAGCGTGAAAGGATCGAGGCCTGGCTCGAAGTAGCTGATTTCGCTGCCGCGTTGCACAACTTCACGACGCGGTCCGTCCATCTGCAGCAGTTGCGCCAGCGGCTGGTTATTCAGCCGCGCGTGGCGATAACGTAATGACTCTACGCCCTGCTTGTTGATGCTGATGAAGGACAGCTCATAGTTGAGAGACTGGCTTGCCATATTCATCTCCTGCAACAACGCCCCGGACGATACATCTGCCGAGGCGTTAACGGAGAAGAACAGGCTACCAGCCACAAGGGACATGGCACACCAAAGTTGCTTCATTACTGCGATTGCGTTCCTAACGTTTGATATCCTGGCACCTGAACCGCAGCCTGCTGGGTCTGTGCCTGTTCAAACTGAAGCTGTTCAGAATGCAGACGACGCTGCAATTCGTAATCCTGCAACATTGCGTTAATGCGGCGACGCTGCTCCTGCACCTGCTGCTGTTGGCCGGTTCCGGCGTTAGCATCAGCAGGTACTCCCAGGCTTACCGGGCTGGCTTTGCCCATCATCGGCAGGGTGTTGAACACCGGCGCTTCCGGCTGCTGGGAAGTTTCAGATTTTCCATTATAGTGCTGGACGCCCACGATGACTGCAAGTGAAACACAAGCCGCAACACCCATTTGGGTTAATGAACTCGCCCACGGACGAACTTTGTTCCAGAATGGCATTTTCTGCCACTGGTGCGGCGCTGGCTGGGCTTCAGGAATGAGCGGCGTCGCCTGGCGAACGGGCTCGTTCGCGATGGCCGCCATCACGCTTGCTGAGACGTCAAAGTGAAGAGTTTCTGCCGTATCACCGCGCATGGTGTCGCGGATGAGATGGTAACTCTCCCACGTTTTTTGCATTTCAGTGGAGTGAGTCAGCTCGTTGAGCAGTTCACTGTCCAGCGTTTCCCCATCCATTAAAGCGGAAAGTTTTTCTTTCTGCATGCCTAATACCTTTTCCAGTATTCCGCCATCGTCAACGCCTGATTAGCGGTTGAACTTTATTATCAATAGCTTCCCGTGCACGGAAGATACGTGAACGAACCGTACCCACCGGACAATCCATGATAGCGGCTATCTCTTCATAGCTCAGGCCATCCAACTCCCGCAGCGTAATTGCCATGCGTAAATCTTCCGGAAGCGACTCAATGGTACGGAAAACTATTTGTCTCAGTTCTTCTGACAACATTAAGTTCTCAGGGTTCGAAATTTCTTTCAGTGCGCCGCCACTTTCGTAGTTTTCTGCGTCAATCGCATCCACATCGCTGGATGGCGGACGTCGCCCTTGAGCAACCAGGTAATTCTTCGCCGTGTTGACGGCGATACGGTACAGCCAGGTATAGAAAGCACTATCCCCCCGGAAAGAATCCAGCGCACGATAGGCCTTTATAAAAGACTCTTGCACCACGTCAGGCACATCGCCCGACGGCACATAGCGGGAAACCAGGCTCGCCACCTTATGCTGATAACGCACTACCAGCAGGTTAAACGCCTTCTGATCTCCCTTCTGGACCCGTTCGACAAGGACCTGATCCGTTAACTGCTCGCTCATCCGAGGTAATGTCTCCTCAAACCAAATTCCCATGCGTAATCAGAACGCCACTCCATCACTGCACTATGAGCAAGCACGAGGTTAGAGTGCGCGGTTGCCATAAAGTTCAGTTACGCTTTTACTTTTTGCTAATCACAGTAGACCGTTCATTATCATTCATTATAAGTCTACCAATACTTAATGAAGAGTCAGGTGCGCGAATAGACGTCTGAAATCAACCAGCAGAGTAACGTAACACACGCTTTTTTTCATCATAAAATCTGAAGCTAACGATCTGCTTCGCAATTATTTTTTTACCTTTACAGTTCATCTCCCTTCCCCCTTCTGTTTAGCAAGCTCAACGTACAAGAAAAAATTGCGTGCTGTTCGTCGCTTTATGGTGCTATGCTGAACAAACACTGTTTAGTAAATTAAACAACATGCTAAATACAACTCCCGATCTCTCTTGTGATGTCCTCATCGTCGGCAGCGGTGCTGCTGGTTTATCCCTTGCGCTGCGCCTCGCTGAGCACCATTCGGTGGTCGTACTCAGCAAAGGTCCCGTCAGCGAAGGATCGACATTTTATGCCCAGGGCGGTATTGCTGCGGTGTTTGATGAAACCGACAGCATTGAGTCCCATGTTGAAGACACACTGGTCGCTGGCGCCGGTATTTGCGATCGCCATGCGGCCTCCTTTGTCGCCAGCAACGCCCGCCATTGCGTACAGTGGCTTATCGATCAGGGCGTGCTGTTTGACACCCAAGTACAGGCCAACGGTGAAGAGAGCTATCACTTGACCCGTGAGGGCGGGCATAGTCATCGTCGGATCCTGCACGCTGCCGACGCGACCGGCAAAGAGGTGGAAACCACGTTGGTCAGCAAAGCGCTGAGCCACCCTAACATTCGGGTCATTGAGCGCAGTAACGCGGTGGATTTGATCGTCTCCGATAAGATTGGCTTGCCCGGCACCCGCCGCATCGTCGGTGCATGGGTCTGGAATCGCAACAAAGAGACCGTGGAAACCTGCCAGGCGAAATCCGTGGTGCTGGCCACCGGCGGCGCCTCCAAGGTTTATCAGTACACCACCAACCCGGATATCTCCTCCGGTGACGGCATCGCCATGGCCTGGCGCGCAGGTTGCCGGGTGGCAAACCTCGAGTTTAATCAGTTTCACCCGACAGCCCTGTATCACCCGCAGGCGCGCAACTTTTTACTCACCGAAGCGCTACGTGGCGAAGGCGCGCTGCTCAAACGCCCTGACGGCACGCGCTTTATGCCGGATTTTGACGAACGCGCCGAGCTTGCGCCTCGCGACATCGTCGCCCGCGCGATTGACCATGAGATGAAGCGTCTCGGCGCCGACTGCATGTATCTCGATATCAGCCACAAACCGGAAGCGTTTGTGCGCCAGCACTTTCCGATGATCTACGAGAAGCTGTTGGGGCTGGGCATCGACCTGACCAAAGAGCCGGTGCCAATTGTACCGGCGGCGCACTATACCTGTGGCGGCGTGATGGTGGATGACTTTGGCCGCACCGACGTCGACGGTCTGTACGCGATTGGCGAAGTCAGCTATACCGGTCTGCACGGCGCCAACCGTATGGCGTCGAACTCACTGCTTGAGTGTCTGGTCTATGGCTGGTCGGCAGCAGAAGATATTCGTAAACGGATGCCCTACGCCCGCGCGGTCGATGCGCTCCCGGCCTGGGACGAAAGCCGTGTGGAAAATTCAGATGAACTGGTGGTTATCCAGCACAACTGGCACGAGCT